>CANKIV010000121.1 GCA_947482125.1 Alphaproteobacteria bacterium | reverse complement strand
TCCGGCGCGTTGCGGCAGAGATATTCGATGGAATCCTGGTCGCCCAGCCAGTCCGAACCCTTGACGGTGTCGTACATGTGCCAGCGCCAGTCGTCCTCGCCCATATTGCCCAAGGACGCCGCGACGCCGCCCTGTGCCGCCACGGTGTGGCTGCGGGTGGGGAAGACCTTGGTGATGCAGGCGGTCTTCAATCCGCGCGCGGCGCATTCCAGGGTGGCGCGCAAGCCCGCCCCGCCGGCGCCGACAACGACGACATCGAAAGTGTGATCGACGATGGTATGGGCGGGCATGAAGACGTCCTAGAAAACGGAAATGCGCAACAGCGCGATGAGACAGGCCGAGCCGGTGGCGATGACGAACAGCCGCACCAGCAGGAAGAGAAAGATTTTCATGCCGGTCGAATGGATGTAGTCGTCAATCACCACCTGTACGCCCAGCGCCGCATGATAGAGCGAGATGATGACGAAGGCCGCCATCAGGATCGCGTTCATGGGATGGGCGAAGAATTGCAGCGGCGCGGAGGTGCTGGTGCCCGCAAGGCCTATCGCGGCATAGGCGAACCATAGCGACAGGGGCATCAGGGCGACGGCGGTGATGCGCTCGCGCCAGAAATGGCCGGTGCCGGAATGCGACGCGCCCAGGCCCTTGACGCGATGCAGCGGGGTTTGTGCCGACTTCATTGCAGATACCCCCCATGGCCGGTCCAGACGATGGCGAAGATCGCGATGGCGGACAAAGCGGACAAAGCAAAGATGATGACGCTGTTGCGTTCCGCCAGCTTCTTGTCGAAGCCATAGCCCAGGTCCCAGGCCAGGTGACGCAAGCCGTTGAAGAAGTGATAAGCCAGCGACCAGGTGGCGCCGAACAGCACCAGCATGCCCAGCGGCGAGGCGGCCAGCGCCATGAATTGCTGATAGCCGCCGTCCAGGCCATTGGAGATGGCGACCAGCCACCAGGCCAGGATCAGGGCCCCGCCCGTCAGTGCCATGCCCGTGGCCCGATGGGTGATGGAGGTCATCATCGTGACCGGCCAGCGATAGATGGTGAGATGGGGGGAAAGCGGGCGTGTTGCCAGGGCCGGTTGTTGCGGGTTTTCCGCCATAAAAGCCTTCCAAAAACGTCTAAAACGAAGCGGGGCGGAGTTTAGGGGCGGGGGGCCGCTAGTCAACCGCGCCCGCCGCAGACCGGCTATCGCATTCGCACCCGGCATGCGGCAAATTACATCCGACGGGGGACGATGCGCGAATCAACTCTAGTGGGGTTCCGGCTGGCCGTGCCGGTAGAGGGCGTGCGGCCCTGCGCGCTGGGGGTGGGTATCCTGAGCCTGATGTTCCTGGGGGTCGCCTTCTGGAACGGCTTTCCGGTCATTTTTTACGATACCGGCGCCTATGTGCTCGAAGGGCTGGGCCATGTCTTTCTGGTCGAGCGCTCGCCGGTCTATGCCGACCTGCTTTTCGTCACGGGCGGTGCCTTCAGCCTGTGGCCCATCGTCGGGGTTCAGGCGCTGCTATCCAGCTACATCATCCTGGAAACCGCGCGCGCCGAAGTCCCGAACCTGACCCTTGGCGGGCTGGCCGCGATCGGCGCCGTGCTGACGGTCCTGACCGGAATCGGTTGGTATGTCGGGCAGGTCGAACCGGACTGTTTCACGCCGCTGGTGATTCTGGGGTGCTGGCTGCTGCTGTTCCGCTCCGGAAAGATGGGCAAGGTCCGCACCCGCTGGGTGGCCGGCATCACCGGCCTGGCGGTGGCCTGTCATCCCTCCCATCTGGGTCTGATTGCCGGCATCCTGATCTGCGCCACGGTGCTGAAATGGATGGCGCATCGCTATCCCGAACTGCCCACGCCGCGCCTCAAGCACGGCCTGATCGGGCTGGCCACGGCGCTGGCGCTGATCGTGGCGGGCAATTTCGTCCTGACCGGCAACCTCTTCATCAGCAAGTCGGGAACGGTCTTTGTCTTTGCCCGGCTGGTCCAGGACGGCATCGTCAAGCGGCTGATGGACGAAACCTGTCCGCCCAATGGCGACGCCGCCTACAAGCTCTGCGGCTACAAGGCCAAGCTCAGAATGCGGGCCGACGCCTGGCTGTGGAGTTCCAGCAGCAGCTTCCGCGAGCTGGGCGGCTTCACCGGCAAGCAGCAGCAGGAAGAAGACCGCCGCATCATCCTGGACAGTTTGCAGAGCTATCCTTTCATGCACCTGCGCGCAGCGATTTATGACTCGTTCCTGCAATTCGTGATCTTCAAGACCGGCGATGGCATAGAACCGCAGAACTGGGTGCTGGAGCCGGGCTTCAGGCGGATCATTCCCGAGCAGGTGGATGACTATCTGGAGGCGCGCCAGCAGCGAGGCCAGTTGCGGTTCAAGACCCTGAACCTGATCCATGTCCCGGTGGGGGCGATGTCGCTGCTAGGATTGCTGCTCCTGATCCAGCATGCGGGCGCGCGCCGCAACTGGCGCAGCGGGGCTTTCCCGGCTTTGGTGCTGCTGGGGCTGGTGGGCAACGCCATCATCTGCGGCACCTTCTCCAACCCCCATGACCGCTACCAGTCCCGGGTAATCTGGCTGCCCACCCTGGTGCTGCTGCTGGCCGTCGCTAGGGACCGGCGAGCGTTGCAACCGGTGCCGGAATCCGGCACTTAAAAGCATGGCCAAACCCGTCCTGATCGCGCCTTCCATCCTGTCCGCCGACTTCGCCAGGCTCGGCGAGGAGATCGCGGCTGTCGAGGCGGCGGGGGCGGACTGGATCCATGTCGATGTCATGGATGGCCATTTCGTGCCCAATATCACCATCGGTCCGGCGGTGGTGAAGGCGCTGAGCGCCCATGCCAAAAAACCCTTCGACGTGCATCTGATGATCGCGCCGGTCGACCCCTATATCGAGGCTTTCGCGGCCGCCGGCGCCGACGGGCTGACGGTGCATCCGGAAAGCGGTCCGCACGTCCATCGCACGCTTCAGCATATACGCAAGCTGGGGAAGAAGGCGGGGGTGGTGCTGAACCCGGGCACGCCCATCGACGCGCTCGACAATCTGATGGACCTGGTCGACCTGATCCTGATCATGAGCGTCAATCCCGGCTTCGGCGGCCAGAGCTTCATCGAGAGCCAGCTGGACAAGATCGCCGAGGCGAGAAAGCGCATCGACGCTACGGGGCGCGATATCGCGCTGGAAGTGGATGGCGGCATCACGCCGGACACGGCGAAACGCGCCGTTGCCGCCGGCGCCACCGTGCTCGTGGCCGGCACCGCCGTGTTTCAGGGTGGGCCGTCACGCTATGCCGGCAACATCAAAGCCTTGAGGGTTTAGGCGTGCAGGCGCAGCAGCTCCTGCCGCTCCTGCCGGAACTGATCAGGGCGGGCATTCGCCGCGGCCTGACGCCGTTCAACGCCTGGTGGCGGCGAGGTTGGATTTACCGCCGCTTCCTCAAGGGACCGCTGGCCGATCACATCGTCTTTCATCCATGGGACGCGCTGCCGCGCCGCCTGGAAGAGGCCGACAGCCTGCTCAGGGGGCGCTTTCGTTTCCATGGCCAGACGGTGGAGGTGCCCGATGGCGTTTCGGTCTTCGACCTGACGCCGCCCAATATCGCCTGGCAGGAAGCGCTGCACGGCTTCTCCTGGCTTCCGGCGCTGTCGACCGCCGGCGGCGACGGGGCGCGGCGGCTGGCCACCAACCTGATCGGCCAATGGGTCAAGCGCCACGGCAAGTATTCGCAAATCGCCTGGGCGCCGCATGTGATGGCGCGGCGGCTGGCGCACATCTTCAGCCATGGCCGGCTGGTGATCCTGAATTCGGAGATGATGTGGCGCTCGCGCCTGTTCGTATCTTTGCGCGAACAATGCCGGATGCTGGAGCGCATTTCGATGGAGGCGCCTGACGGTTTGCCGCGGCTGGAAACGGCCGCGGTTCTGGCGCTGTCAGGCCTGTGCCTGGACGACAGCCCCAAGCGGCTGGAAATCGGGTTGGCCCGCCTGCAAAACGAGATCGAGCGCCAGATACTGCCCGATGGCGGCCATGTCAGCCGTTCGCCTGAGGCGCTGCTGTCCGCCTACCGGCATGTGATCATGGTGATGGAAGCGCTCAGCGCGGTGGGCGCGGAACCGCCGCATGCCCTGCGCAATGCCCATGACAGGATGGCGCCCATGCTGCGCTTTTTCCGCCACGCCGATGGCGCGCTGGCCCTGTTCAATGGCGGCGCGGAAGGCGATCCCCGCATGATCGCGGGGTTGCTCGCGCGTGACGATATTCGCGGCCAGCCTTTTCATCACGCCCGCCATAGCGCCTATCAGCGCCAGGCTGCGGGGCGCACATTGTGCCTTTTGGATTGCGGCAAGACCCCGCCCGGCGCCTTCGCGCTTGGCGCGCATGCCGGGGCCGGGGCGTTTGAACTGTCATCCGGCAATGACCGCATCGTGGTCAATTGCGGCTCCGGCGGCCTGACACATCAGGCCTGGAACGCGGCGCTGCGCGCCACGGCGGCGCATTCCACCCTGACCCTGTCCGATACATCGAGCGCCCAGATCCTTCCCGCCGGGCTGGCGCGCGACCTGCTGGGTCCGCGCCTGATGGGGGGGCCGAAAGAGCCGGTGGCGCGACGGGTGGAAACGGCCCAGGGCTGGACGGCGGAGGCGATGCACGACGCCTATGTCGAACTGTTCGGCGTCCGCCATGAGCGCCAGATCACCCTGTCGCCCCAGGGCCTGATGGTGACGGGCCGCGACCGGCTGGTGCCGGTGGGGGACCGTGCTACGGCGGGCCTGGGCTTCGCGGTGCGGTTTCATATTCATCCGGACGTGCGCGTGTCGCCGCTGGAAGGGGGCGGCATCCTGCTCAAGCTGCCGGGCGGCGAGGGCTGGCGGTTCCGTGCCGGCGGCGGATCCCTGGACGTGGAGGAAAGCGTCTATCTGGGCGGCCCGACCGTGCGCCGGGCCGAGCAGCTGGTGGTCACCGGGACGATGAAGGAGGCGCCCGCCGAAATCGCATGGGTGTTCGAGCAGATTGTCGCGTAGCCGAGGGTTGTTAGGGCTGGCGCCCGCATGTCAAAATGGCCGCAAATCACCCGTGCTTTCAGGAGTTTCCCGGTAATGGTCGAGATCATGCTGCCCAAGGCCAGCCGGGTGAAAAAGGGCAAGGTCTGGCCCGCCGAAAGGTCCGCCAACGGCAAGAAGCCCAAGCGCACCAAGGAATTCAAGGTCTACCGCTACGACCCCGACGCCGCCGGCAACCCGACTGTCGATACCTATACGGTGGACCTGGACAGTTGCGGTCCGATGGTCCTGGACGCGCTGATCAAGATCAAGAACGAGATCGATCCGACCCTGGCCTTCCGCCGCTCCTGCCGCGAAGGCGTTTGCGGCTCCTGCGCCATGAACATCGCGGGCGGCAACACGCTGGCCTGCACCAAGGCGATCAACGATGTCTCCGGCGCGGTGGCGGTCTATCCCTTGCCGCACATGCCGGTGGTCAAGGACCTGGTCCCGGACCTGACCAACTTCTATGCCCAATATTCCTCCATCCAGCCCTTCCTGCAGACCAAGACGGCCGAACCGGAAAAGGAATGGAAGCAGACGCCGGAAGACCGCGCCAAGCTGGATGGGCTTTACGAGTGCATTCTCTGCGCCTGCTGCTCGACCTCATGCCCCAGCTATTGGTGGAATTCCGAACGCTATCTGGGCCCGGCAGCGCTGCTGCAATCCTATCGCTGGCTGGTGGACAGCCGCGACGAGCAGGTCGGCGAGCGGCTGGACGATCTGGAGGATCCCTTCCGCCTCTATCGCTGCCACACCATCATGAACTGCGCCAACACCTGTCCCAAGGGCCTGAACCCGGCGCAGGCGATCGGTGAGATCAAGCAGATGATGGTCAAGCGGAAGACATAGGGAGCATGAGTTTGATCATGCGGCCCCTTTAGCATGTCGTTTCCCGAACGGCTGGCATACGGCTATCGGAATTTTCTCGGCAGCCGGTTTACGTCCGAGCGGGCCCGCTATCAGGAGCTGGCCGGGCTGGGCCAGAATCCCCGCATCATGGTGGTCGGCTGTGTCGACAGCCGGGTGTCCCCAGAAGTGATTTTCGATGCCGCCCCCGGTGAAATCCTGGTGGCGCGCAATGTGGCCAATCTTGTGCCGCGCTATGAGCCTGGCGGCGGCCAGCATGGCGCCAGCGCGGCGCTGGAATTTGCCGTCAAGGCGCTGCGGGTCGAACATATCGTGGTGCTGGGCCATGCCTTCTGCGGCGGCATCAAGGCCTTTGTCAGCGATGCCGCCCCCCTGACCGAAAGCGATTTCATCGGCAAGTGGATGAGCCAGATTGCGCCGGCGGCGGATGCCATCGGGCCGCAGGACGGCGAGGGCGAGGAGGGTTATCTGCGCAAGCTGGAATTCGCCTCGGTGGAACTATCCTTGCGCAACCTGATGACCTTTCCCTTCGTGAAGTCGGCGGTGGAGAGGGGCGAGCTGGCGCTGCACGGCGCCTATTTCGGCGTCGCCTCGGGCCGGCTGCTGGTGCGCAACGAAAAGACCGGCGCCTTCGAGCCAGTAGGGGATTAAGCGCGAGGGATTTTGCCGCTGGCTAGGAGCGCCGAGCGATGTGGACCAAGGGTCCATGAGCGAAGGCGCGACAACGCCAGCGGGCAAAAGAACCGCGCTTAGGCGGAGCGGGCCTGGAGGCGGTGCCACAGCACGGCGCCGGCCATATTGGCCACCCAGCCATGCGGGTTGGCACCGACAACTTTGACCACCATCTGCACCAGTTTCTGGATGTGATGCCGGTGATAGACCGACATGCTGGCATTGGCTGAAAGGCGTGAATATTTCTTGCGCTTGTAGGGTGTTATCGCCTCTTTCTCAGGCGGAACATTAGCGCAGTAAAAGGCATAGGCGAGCTCGTCATCTTCGCTTTCGCGCACCCGTCCCACCGCGATCATCAACCGCTTCCAGAAACCGATATCCGGCTCGGTCTGGGCGTTCAGCGTGTCGTAGAACAGCTTGTAGTGGCGGTACTCGTCCGCGGCGATGCGCCCCGCTATTTCCTTCAGCACCGGTTCCTCGGTCGCGTCCCGGATGGCCGAGTAATAGGACGAGGTTCCTGACTCCACCACGCAGCGGGCGATCATCTCGCCGCGGCGGGAACCGCGGATCGAGCCCTCTTCGGAGGCATCGAAGTGGGCGGGGGTATAACCCTTGCGGAAG
>CANKIV010000120.1 GCA_947482125.1 Alphaproteobacteria bacterium | reverse complement strand
CGAAGCAGATATAGAACTGGCTGTTGGCGCTGTCGGGATTGGCGGTGCGCGCCGCCGAGACGGTGCCGCGACCGTGTTTTTCGCTGGAGAATTCCGCCTTGACGTTGGGCAGGTCCGAGCCGCCGCTGCCGGTGCCGGTGGGATCGCCGGTCTGCGCCATGAAACCAGGGATGACGCGGTGAAACACCACCCCGTCATAAAAGCCCTTGTTGGTGAGGGTCTTGATGCGCTCGACATGATTGGGCGCTAGGTCCTCGCGCAGCTTGATCTTGACGGGGCCGTCCTTGAGATCGAGAACGAGATAGTCGGTCATGTATGCTTTTCCTTGCAGCGTTTGACGAGAGCCTGTGCGACGGCGGCGGTGGTGAATGGCGTGATATCGCCGTCCAGCATGGCGATTTCCTTCACCAGCCGCGACGAGATCGCCTGATGGCGCGGATCGGCCATCAGGAAAACGGTTTCAATTTCGGTGTTCAGGCGCTGGTTCATCGCCACCATCTGGAATTCATACTCGAAGTCGGACACCGCGCGAAGCCCGCGAATGATCACCGAGGCCCCGACCTGGGCGGCGAATTTCACCAGCAGCGTGTCGAACGGAACCACATCGATGGTGGCATGGCCGGCGGCCAGCCTTTCGGCTTCCGAGCGCACCATCGCGACGCGTTCGTCCAGGGTGAAGATCGGCAGTTTGGACGAATTGGTCGCCACCCCGATCACCAGGTGATCGACCAGCTTGACCGCGCGCTTGATGATGTCGAGATGGCCCAGGGTCACCGGATCGAAGGTGCCGGGATAAAGGCCCGTGAGCTTCTTGGCGGTCATTCTTCGCCGCCGACGTCGGCAATACGCTCCACCGACACCACGCGTTCGCCTTCGTCCACCCTAAAGACGGTGACGCCCTGGGCGGCGCGGCCCTGGATCGAAATGCCCGACACCGCCACGCGAATGGTCTGGCCGCCATCGGAAATCATCATCAGGTCGTCGGATTCCTCGACCGGGAAGGAGGCGATCACGGCGCTGTTCTTCTTGCCCATGCCAATGGCGACAATGCCCGAACCGCCGCGCCCGGTGACGCGATATTCGTAAGAAGAACTGCGCTTGCCGAAACCGGTCTGGGACAGGGTCAGCACGAACTGTTCGCGCGCGCCCAGCGTCGCATAGCGTTCAGGCGTCAGCGTGGCTTCCTCGACACCATCATCGGCATCATCCTCGGCCTCGACCGGGGCTTCCGCCTCGCCGCTTTCGGCGCGGCGCGCGGCGCTGGCCTGTTTCAGATAGGCGCGGGCTTCGGCGCTGGTGGCGTCGGAATGATAGAGCAGCGACAGGCTGACGACTTCATCGTCCTTGCCCAACTTGATGCCGCGCACGCCGGTGGAATCGCGGCCCTTGAAGACGCGCACATCGCCGACCGGGAAGCGAATGGCCTTGCCGCCGCGGGTGGTCAGCAGGAAGTCGTCGGCATCGGTGCAGGTGGCGACGCCGATGATGCCATCGCCCGGCTCCAGCTTCATGGCGATCTTGCCGTTCTTGTTCACTTGCGCGAAATCGGACAGCTGGTTACGCCGCACATCGCCGGATTTGGTGGCAAACACCACGTTCAGCGTGTCCCATTCGGTGTCATTCTCGGGCAGCGCCAGAATGGTGGTGATGCGCTCGCCTTCGGCCAGCGGCAGCAGGTTGACCATCGCCTTGCCCTTGCCGGCGATGCGCGCCTCGGGCAACCGCCAGACTTTCAGCTTGTAGGCCATGCCGGTGGACGAGAAGAACAGCAGCCAGGCATGGGTGGAGGCAACGAACAGGCTGGTGACGAAGTCCTCGTCCCGCGTCGCCATGCCGGAGCGGCCCTTGCCGCCGCGGCCCTGCACCCGGTACTCGGCCAGCGGCGTGCGCTTGATGTAGCCGGCATGGGTGACGGTGACGGCGACATCCTCGCGCTCGATCAGCGCTTCGTCTTCCATCTCGACGTCGGCGTCGATCAGTTCGGTCTTGCGCGGGGTGGCGAATTCGTCGCGGATCGCGGCCAGTTCGTCGCGGATGATGGTCAGCACCCGCCCGCGCGACGACAGGATGTCGAGATAATCGGCGATGGCCAGGCCCAGCTTCTGGGCCTCGTCATTGATTTCATCGCGGCCCAGCGCGGTCAGGCGCTGCAGGCGCAGATCCAGGATCGCCTTGGCCTGCTCTTCCGACAGGCGGATGGTGTTGCCCTCTTCCACCTTGTGGCGTGGGTCGGCGATCAGCGCCACCAGCGGGCCGACATCCTTGGCGGGCCAGGCGCGGGCCATCAACTGTTCGCGCGCGGCGGAGGCATCGGCCGCGCCGCGGATCAGCTTGATGACATCATCGATATTGGCGACGGCAACGGCCAGGCCGACCAGGATATGGCCCCGGTCGCGCGCCTTGGAGAGGTCAAACTTGGTGCGGCGGGTGACGACTTCCTCGCGGAACGCCACAAAGGCGGCCAGCAATTCCTTGAGGTTCATCTGAACCGGGCGGCCGTCATTGAGCGCCAGCATGTTGACGCCGAAGCTCTGCTGCAGGTTCGAGAAGCGATAAAGCTGGTTCAGCACCACTTCGCTGGAGGCGTCGCGCTTGAGTTCGATCACCAGCCGCATGCCGGAACGGTCGCTCTCATCGCGGATGTCGGAGATGCCCTCGACACGCTTGTCGCGCACCAGTTCGGCGATGCGCTCGGTCAGCACCGCCTTGTTCACCTGATAGGGCAGCTCGGTGACGATGATGGCTTCGCGGTCCTTGCGGATTTCCTCAACCGCGCAGCGCGCCCGCATCAGGATCGAGCCGCGGCCCCGCGCCAGCGCGGCACGGGCATTTTGCTTGCCGATCAGAAGCGCGCCGGTGGGAAAATCCGGCCCCGGCACGATTTCGGTCAGGGCTTCCAGATTGATGGACGGGTCTTCGATATAGGCCAGGCACGCATCGATCACTTCGCCCAGATTATGGGGCGGGATGTTGGTGGCCATGCCGACCGCGATGCCCGACGAGCCGTTGACCAGCAGGTTGGGAAAGCGCGACGGCAGAACCACCGGCTCGCGTTCGGTGCCGTCGTAATTGTCGCGGAATTCGACGGTTTCCTTGTCGATATCCTCGGTCAGGGCATGGGCAATCTTGGCCCGGCGCACTTCGGTGTAGCGCATGGCGGCGGGCGGATCGCCGTCCACCGAACCGAAATTGCCCTGCCCGTCGATGAGCGGGGCGCGCATGGAGAAATCCTGCGCCATGCGCACCAGCGCGTCGTAAATCGACTGGTCGCCATGCGGATGGTATTTGCCGATGACATCGCCGACCACGCGGGCGGACTTGCGATAGGCCTTGTTCCAGTCATAGCCGTTTTCGTGCATCGAAAAGAGGATGCGGCGATGTACGGGCTTCAATCCGTCACGCGCATCAGGCAGCGCGCGCTGGACGATGACGCTCATCGCATAGTCGAGATAGGAGCGTTTCAGCTCATCTTCGACGGCGATGGTGGCGATGGGATTGCCGCTGTCGGGAGGCAATTTGGTGTCGGAATCGTCGCTCAAAATGCGTCCTCAGGCGCAGGCGCGAGGCCTGCGAAAAACAGAGGTGATTCCTAGCATTTCGGGCTAACGGAAACCAGCAAATTAACCCCAAATAACCGTCTGGTTTTATTTGCTAATTCGCCGGTTTTTGCAGGGCCGAAAGTTCGGCCCGGACCCGCTCCATGTCATAGGCATAAATCAGCCTCGTCTTGCCCGAATCCTTGTAACCGAAGGTGATCCCGACAAGCCGCCCGGAGGTGTCCAGAACCGGCCCGCCGGAAAAGCCGGGCCCGGCCGTGTCCTCGCGCCGCCGGTCATTGGCGAAGATGAAATAGGCGGGCGCCGTACAGCCCTGGCATTGCGTTATTTCGCGCACCACGCCGCGCGCGATGCGCAAGCCCCCGCCACCGCCCTGGCCATAGGCGATGACGCTGCTGCCCACCGTCACCGACGCGGTGGCGGGCGGCGCCCCGCGCGGGGTGCGAAAGAACATCAGGTCGTAATCGCGCCGCTTGCCGATCACGCTTTTGGGATCGACCAGATTGGCGTTGTGCGCATTGGTGACGGCAATGCCAGGCGCCACCACGACCGCCGCACCATCGGCGGAATCGATGCCCAGATGGACGCGCGCGTGCAGCGGAAGATAGGCCTGGGCGATCTGCGGTTCAGCGATGCGTGCCACCGGCGCCCCCGAAGAGGCGCAGGCGGCGAGCAGCAGCAAAAGCGGAAGAAACGCGAAGCTAGAAGGGAATCTCGTCATCCATCTCGTCGCGCTGGAAGCTGGCCGGCGCTTCATTGGTGCCACGTCCGCCGCCACCAAAGCCGCCGTCACCACCGCCGCCGCCGCCGCTGCGGCCATCGAGCATCACCATGGTGCCGTTGAAGCGGTTCAGCACGATCTCGGTGGAATATTTCTCGGCGCCGTCCTTGTCGGTCCATTTGCGGGTCTGCAGCGCGCCCTCCAGATACACCTTGGCGCCCTTCTTCAGATACTGCTCGGCGACCTTGGCCAGATTCTCATTGAAAATGACGACGCGGTGCCACTCGGTCTTTTCCTTCTTCTCGCCGCTGCTCTTGTCTTTCCAGGTCTCCGAGGTTGCGACCGACAGATTGACCACCGGCTCGCCGGACGTCATGCGGCGCACCTCCGGGTCCTTGCCCAGATTGCCGACCAAAATCACCTTGTTGACACTACCCGCCATGCTCGTCTCCGTTACTTTGGCGCGACGTTAGACAAGCGCGGTGACCTGCGCCATCGAACGGCCGTCGCCGCCTGTGGACAGGCGTAGCAATAGCATTGTTCTTCTTTTGTTCCAATAGCGCTTTGCCCGTCTTTCCGGCGATAAACACGCGGCGCTGGCGAGCGGGTTCATGCCCTTTAATTCCTATCCTTATTTCCTGTTCCTGGCGGTGGCCGTGCTGGGCTACCGGCTGCTGGAAAGCCGCACCCTGACGGGGCGGCGGGTGTTCCTGCTGCTGGCCTCCTATGCCTTCTATGCCTGGTGGCGCGCCGATTTCCTTTTGCTGCTGATGGGCTCGACCCTGGTCAACTACATGATCGGCCGCGAGATCGAGCTGCGCCGCGCGCGCTTGGCCGACCGGCGGATATTCCTGATCGGCGGATTGATCTTCAATCTGGGACTGATCGCCCTCTTCAAATACCAGACGCTGTTCGTCAGCACGGCGAACGATCTTTTGAACATCGGCCTGCCGGTGCCGAACTTCTTCCTGCCGCTGGCCATCTCCTTCTTCACCTTCGAGCAGATCAGCTATCTGGTGGATGCCGATGCCGGCAAGACGCGCAACTATTCGCTGCTGGATTACGCGCTGTTCGTCGCATTTTTCCCGCACCTGATCGCAGGGCCGATCGTGCGCCACAACGACCTGATCCCGCAATTCGTCGCCATGCGCTCTGCCCGGGCCCTGGATCTGGCCGCGGGCATCACGCTCTTCACCATCGGCCTGGCCAAGAAAACCCTCATCGCCGACAATCTGGCGCCCTTCGCCGATGCCATTTTCAATGCCGCAGGGCGCGGCACGGCGCTGGGATTGACCGACAGCTGGCTGGGAACGCTGTTCTTTTCGTTCCAGATCTATTTCGATTTCTCAGCCTATTCCGACATGGCGCTGGGTTCATCGGTGATGCTGGGCATCCGGCTACCGGTCAATTTCCACTCGCCCTACAAAGCCGCCAGCATCATCGAATTCTGGCGGCGCTGGCATATCTCGCTGTCGGCATTCCTCCGCGACTATCTCTATATCCCGCTGGGCGGAAACCGAGGCACCCCTGCGCGGCGCTATCTCAATCTCTTCATCACCATGCTGCTGGGCGGGCTTTGGCACGGCGCCAACTGGACCTTCATGCTGTGGGGCGGACTGCATGGGCTTTACCTGACGATCAACCACGCCTTCCGCCATCTCACCAAAGATGTGACCGTGACGCCCGCCTGGCGCCTCCCGCTGCGGGGCCTGTCGGTGCTGCAGACCTTCGCCGCCACCAGCCTGGCCTGGATCGTATTCCGTGCCGAGACCCTCGCCAGCGCCCGTAATGTGGCGGGCGGATTGGTGGGACTGGGCGATAGCGCCGTGGTCAGCTTCTCGCCTCTGGCCGCCATCACCCTGGTGCTGCTGTTCGTGATCGTCTGGTGGATGCCCAACAGCATGGAAATCATATGGCGGCATCAACCCGCTTTGCCCTCGCCTTATGAGCGCGATCCCGTCATGCCCGCCTCACGCCTGTCCTGGCAGCCGACGCGGCTGCAAGCCGTCATTTATGGCCTTATCTGCATCATTGCGATCCTGGCCTTGTCCAATCTCAAACCCTTCATCTATTTCCAGTTCTGACCCATGCAAAACACCCGCTACCCTTTCTGGTTTCTGGGCACGGTGGCGCTGGGCGTCGCCGCACTGATGGGATTCAACTGGGCAGCGGGCGCCTACATCCTGCATCATCCGGCCGGCGCCAGCGTGCAGACCCTGTCGGGCTTCGAACGGGCCCTCAAACCCGTTTGGCTGGCGCAGCTGCGTCCCGAGCTGGTGTTCGTCGGTTCCAGCCGGGTGCGCGACGGGTTCGATCCCGCGTTGATCGATCCGGCGCTGCGCTTGAAAAGCTTCAACTATGGCGCGTCCAGCATGACGCCCTATGAGGCGCGCCGTTTTGCCCAGGACGCGCTGGCGCAGCCGTCCGTCAAACAGGTGGTGGTGTCGCTGGACGCCTTCACCGGCAAGGGCGGGCCGGGCGAAGCCTTGCCCAGCTTCGACGAGACGCGGCTGTCAGTGATGCCGGATGGCGCGCCGACGCCGCGCCGCGCGCTATGGCTTTTCACAAGCCGCTTTTTAAGCGGCGGCGCGCTGGGCATGAACGCGCTGAGCGTCCATGCCCTGGCGCGGCTGAAAGACGGCCAGAGCGCCGCCGATCGGCCCGATATTTTCAACGCATACAGCCATATGACCCAAGCCGTGATGCAGCGGGACCTCGCCTATCGCCGGACCCGGACGCTGGCGATGGGTCCCGGCCCGGCGCGGGAGCTTTCCACCCTGCTGGCCAGCGCCTGCAATGCCAAGGCACGGCTGGTCCTTTTCTTTCCGCCCGACCATGTGGCGATGGTTGCGCGGTACCGTCAGGGCGACGCCGACGGGCTGGATGCCTTCAAGCAAACGGTGCGGGACGCAGTGGCGCGCCACAACACCCATTGCGCTTCAAAAGTGTCGCT
>CANKIV010000119.1 GCA_947482125.1 Alphaproteobacteria bacterium | reverse complement strand
TGGCTGGGCGTCTTCACGCGCATGTGGGGCTGGCGCCATTCCGTCGCCGCCAGGACCGCCGCCGCCATTTCCGTGGCGGGAATGCTCTATTTCGCCCTCTATCCCGTCGGGGTTCGTCCGCACATGCCGATGGCGCAGTATCTCTATCGTCATGCGCCCGGCGTGATTTACAGCTTTGGCGAGCCGTTCCTGTCCTATCCGATTTACCGCCCCGCGAATTTCCGCGCGGAGCAGTTGCAAGGCCCGGCGCAGTTGAGCGCCATGCTGGACAGGGGACCGGTCATGCTGATGTCGGACAAGCCCATGCCGCCCAGCCTTCCAGCCGGCGCCCGGGCCACGCTGCTCTATTCGGAATTCCCGCTGGCGCGCTTCGGCTTTGGCGCGGCGGGCGTGGACTATATTCGCGGTTATGCCGCATTCGCCGCCCGCCACGGCTGGCTCAAGCTGCTGCCGCTTTACTGGTACACGCTCTATCGCGTGGAGCGTTCAGCGGCGATCCGCTCGTAAATCTGAAACAGCTTTTCGAAATGCTGTTCGACATTGAACACCTGGGCGTCCGCCGCCGCCAGGGCCGCGCGGGACTGAATGGCGCGATCCCCCGCCAAAAGGCGCAGGATGGCGCCCGCCGCATCCACCGCGTCGCCGGTGCGATAGGTTTCGGCATAGCCGGGACCGGCGAAGGTGGCCGAGGCGCCGGCATCGGGAATGACCAGCGGGGTGCCGGAACACAAGGCTTCGGCCAGCACCAGGCCGAAGGTTTCCGCCGCCGAGCCGTGGATCAGCGCATCGGCGCTGGCCATCACCGTCGCCAACTGTTCGGGATCGTTGATCTGTCCGGCAACATAGACATGCTGCGCGCCCTGCGCCCAGCGTTCCACCGAAGCGCGCAGGAAACCGTCGCCGGCAATATAAAGACCGATCTTGCGCCCCTTCTGGGCGCGGCTGACCGCCTGGATAATGGTGCGCAGCCGCTTTTCGGGATGATGGCGGCCCACCGCGATCAGCAGGGAGGCGTCTTCGTCCAGCCCGCAGGTCGCCAGCATCTCGCGCCGTGCCGTGGCGTCGTAGAAATCGGGCGAGAATTTGCTGCGCTCCACGCCGAAGGGCGCCACCTGGATATTCTCCAGCCCGAAGCCGGCAAAGCGCTCGGCCAGCGCCGGGTTGGTGACGATGGCGGCATCGTATTTGCTGTTGAGCTGGTTGAGGTAATTCCAGAAAAAGCCGAACAGCCGGTCCACCCGTTCCGGTCCCAGCAGGCCGCCCAGGAAGGTCTGTGGATAGACCGCCACCGGATCGGCATGCATGAAGAAGACCTTGGTGGCGGGGCCTTTCCAGCGCGCCGCCAGCCAGCCGCCGCGCCAGGGCGAGGAGCCTTCCACCAGATCGGGGGCAAGCGCGTCCAGCACCCGCCACACATCCTTGGCGCGCCAGAACATGCGGTAGTTGCGGTCGAAGGGCAGATGCGGGCTTTTCACCCAGGCGATGGTCCCGCCATGGGCCTTTTCCATGCGCGTTTCCGCGCCCGGCGCGATCACGGTCAGTTCATGGCCGAAGCGGTGGGCCAGCGCCAGCTTCTGGTTGATGTAGCGCCTGACGCCACCACCGGTCGGCGAATAGAATTCACAGACATCCACGATCTTCACGGTGCAGCCCCGGCCAACAGCGCCTTATAATAGCCCAGCATGCGGGCCATCGTCTCGTCCCAGCTGAAGGTCAGCGCCCGCATCCGGGCCGCCTGGCCCATGCGCTGGCGCAGCGCACAATCCGCCGCCAGCGCCGAGATTTTGTCGGCAAAGCCCGCAGGGTCATCGGCATCCACCAGGAAGCCGGTCTCGCCGGGGACAACCAGCGAACGGCTGCCGGTGGCGTCGGCGCAGACGCAGGGTAGACCAGAAGCCATGGCCTCCAGGGTGACATTGCCGAAGCTTTCGCTGTCGCTCGGGAAAACGAATATGTCGGACGAGGCATAGGCGCTTGCCAGTTCTTCGCCCCCCAGGAAGCCGGCAAAGATCGCATGGGGCAGTGCGGCCTGCGCGAAGTCGCGGTCCGGGCCATCGCCGACAATGACGACCCGGTGCGGTACTGTGATCCGGCCCAAGGCATCCGTCAGCGTGTCCAGCCGCTTCTCCCGCACCAGCCGCGAGACATGCAGGATCACCAGTTCATCGGCGCCGATGCCGTGCCGCGCCCGCCATGCCGGACTGCGCTTGTCGGGGGCAAAGCGCGTCATGTCGATGCCCCGCGGCCAGGGCTTAAAATTGTCGGCGAGGCCATCGGCCAGCAGCGCAGCGCGGGTGGAGTCCGACGGCAGATAGACCTCGCGGCAGGCGCCGTAGAAGCGGCGCAAGATGCGCTTCAGCAATCCTTCCAGCGGTGCCAGATACCAGTAGTGCTTCAGATATGTTTCATAGCGCGTGTGATAGGACGCCACTACCGGAATTCCGTGCCGCTTCCCCAGCCCGAGCGCGGCGTGGCCCAGAAGGTCGGGTACCGCGATGTGGATGATATCGGGTTTGAAATCTAGCAGCTGCCGCTTCACATGGCTGGCCATGCCCAGCGCCAGGCGGTATTCGGGGCGCGCGGGCAGGGGAAGGGACGGCACGGGCACGACGGCGCCCTCATGCGCGAAGGCGGGTGTGCGGGCGGTGGGCGCGAAGATCAGCACCTCGACGCCATGGCTTTCCAGCCAGGCCACCAGCCGGTTGAGGGTGAGGGCGACGCCGTCGGCAATGAAATTGTAGGAGCTGGTGACCAGTGCGACCCGCAAAGGCCGTGACGACGGCACGAAGCTCAATCGGCACTGCGGCGCAGCTTTTCCAGCTCCCGGGCCACGACCGGAACGGTTTCCAGAATCTGTTCCTCGGTGTGGTTGGCGGTCAGGAAGAAGCGCAGCCGCGCCGTGGTGGCCGACACAGCCGGGCGTACGATGGGCTGAACCTCGATGCCGTATTGTAGCAGGTTGTGCGACAGCATCATCGCCATCCTGTCGTCGCCCACGACCAGAGAGGCGACAGGAGATTCTTCATCGCCGCCAATGGACAGACCGTATTCGCGCGCCACCTTGCGGAAAAACCTGGCGCGTTCGCGCAGGCGCTTGGGGCGGTGCGGTTCGCGTTCCAGGATTTCCAACGCCGCTATGGCTGCGGCGGTGTCGGCGGGCGAAAGGCCGACGCTGAAGATCAGGCCGGGGCAGAGGTATCGCATATACTCGATCAGGCCTGCGTCCCCAGCGATATATCCGCCGCTCGAGGCTAGGGTCTTGCTCAATGTGCCCATGTAAATGTCGATGCTGTCCACCGGCAGGCCGGCAGCTTCGCAAACGCCGCGGCCGGTCTGGCCGACAACGCCGAAGGAATGGCATTCGTCCACCATCACCAGCACATCGTGCTTCTTCTTGATCGTGGATAGCTTCGCGAGGTCCAAGATCTGGCCGCCCATGCTGTAGACGCCTTCGGCCACGATCAGCCCGCGGCGGAAATTTGCGCGTTCGCGCGTCAGCAGCGCGTCGAGCTCGTCCCAATTGCCATTCTCATAAGTGAAAGTCTTTGCGCCCGACAGGCGCGCGCCGGTAATGATGCTGTTATGGGCGCCGGAATCGTAGATCACCGCGTCGGGACGGGCCAGCAGGTGCGCGATAACGCTCACATTGGTGAGGTAGCCACTGATGAAGATCAGCGCATCGTCCGTGCCGAGAAAATTGGCCAGCTTCTGTTCCAGCTCGCCATGCAGCTCGATCTGGCCGGCGACGATGCGGCTGGCCGAGGCGCTGGTGCCGTACTTGTCGATCGCGTTCTTGGCGGCGGCGGTGACGGCAGGATGGCCGTTCAGGCCCAGGTAGTTGTAGCCCGAGAAACTTATCAGGCTCACGCCGTCGCGGCGAATCACGCTGTGGCTGACGCCGTCGCGCGGATGGAAGAAGGGCAGGTCCAGGCCGCTGACATGCAGGTCATTGATGCGGCGGCGAAGCGCACGATAGCCGGCAAAATCGTCAACGACGCTTTTGCGCTCATTTTCATTTTCGGCCGGGGTGGCCGGTTGTTCGGCGGCCGCGAAATGGGTCGTCATTGCCCCTCAGACTAATCTCTAGAATCTGCCCCGCGACCGAACCGGTCGACGTGAGCAGAGCATAACGGGAAATCTATATGCCACAACCTTCGCCATCACGGTAAGTCTAAGTATCTGGCTCAAAAAACGGCTTTTTACCTTGATGTCCCGGCCCTTTTGCGACCCCTGGGTAACGGAGCGATTTGTGAAAACCTTGTATTTGCCGGTTTCGCGGGAGGACGCGCGTAATATTCGGTAGTATTTGGGCTGTATACCAGATGCTTCCTTTCGCGCAGCCATACCTGGGCTGCGTGCCTGTACAGGCAAAAACCTGCGTCATAGTATCCCCAAATGGGCAAAAAGCCGGATCCGTGGCCCGAGTCGCCATGCTAACTCCGGCCGCGACACCCCACAGATTCGAAGAGCAAGCCATGCTTTCTGCGCAGCATCTGGTGAAGGCTTTTGCCGGACGCCGGGTCATAGAAGATGTGACTCTGCGGCTTGAGCGCGGCGAGGTCGTTGGCCTTCTGGGTCCCAACGGCGCGGGCAAGACCACCACCTTCCAGATGCTGACGGGGATGGTGACGCCGGACGCCGGCGCCATTTCGCTCGACGACCATGACATCACCACCATGCCTTTCTATGACCGCGCCCGTTTCGGCATCGCCTATCTGCCGCAGGCGCCTTTTGTGCCGCGCGGATTGACGGTGACACAGAACATTCTGCTGGTGCTGGAAGCGCGGCTGCCGGACGCCGCTTCGCGCAAGGCTCGGCTTGATGATCTGGTCGCGGAATTCAGGCTGGAGGAAGTGCGCAGGACGCGGGTGGGTGAATTGTCGGGCGGCCAGCGCCGCCGCTGCGAAATCGCCATCACGCTCGCCTGCGAGCCAAGCTTCGCGCTGATGGACGAGCCCTTTGCCGGCGTCGATCCCCATGCCACCGACGAAATCACCACCCTGATCCGGCATCTTGCGGACCGCGACATCGGCGTCCTGATTACCGATCACAAGGCGCGCGAACTGCTGAGCGTCGTGGACCGCGCCTATGTGATCGACAATGGGCGGGTCCTGGCGGAAGGCGAAACCGCGAGCATCGTCTCGAATGAGGCGGTCCGCCGGGTCTATCTGGGCGAGGCGTTCCGGCTCTGATGGCTGAAAACCAGGACCTGCCTGTGATCGGCGGCCCGGCCCCGGCGACGGGGCTGAAGACGATGCTCACATCCTTTGTGCGCGGCGATTATGCGCGCGGCTTCCTGCGCAGCGTCGCGGGACAGACGCTGGCGGTGATCATCCTGATCGAGGCCATCTTCCTGGCCGAGCATTTCACCTGGGTGTTCCGCGACGCGGTGCGCCATGACGCCAACCTGGCGGGCATCTCGGTGATCCTGCTGCTGACCAGCACCGAGATTTTCGACCTGGCGCTGGCGATCGCCATCCTGATGGCGAGCTATGCCACCCTGCTGCGGATGCGGGAGAACCGCGAGATGCTGGTGCTGTTTTCCTCGGGGCTGGGCCCCTACCAGCTCAGCGCCCTGATCGCGCTGGTGGCGCTGGCCGGGCAGGCGGTGAGCATGCTGGGTTCAGGCATCGTCGATCCGCTGTCACGCTATACCCAGCGGTCCATCCTGTTCAGTTCGGAATTGCAGTCGCTGAAGAAGGGCGTCGGCACCAACGAGTTCTATTATTTTCCGTCCTACGTCGCCTATGCCATGGACCATGTGAAGGACGGCGCGCCGCCGCCTACCGCGCCCGGCGCCGTTCCCGTGATCGATGCGTCCGGGGGTGCGGTGCGCAATGACCGCACCTTGTTCGTCTATCAGCAGATCGCGCCACAGACCTCCCGTGTCGTCACCGCCGCCCAGGCCCGGTTGGACGGCCCCGACCGCTCGGGGCGCATCGTGCTCAACCTCAACGACTTCACCTCGCATACCTTTGCCGACGCCAATCCCATGATCACGGCCAATGGGATCGCGCAGCGCGCCGATCCGCTCAAGATGAGCGAGATGAAAAGCGTTCCGCGCGTCAACATGAAGGTACGCGACATGAGCCAGTTGATGATGGTGGATCAGCTTCTGCCGTTCAACGCGCGCGGCAGCGCGGCAGTCGAGCAGACGCTGTTCGAGCAGCTTTTCGTGCCCGATGACCAAACGGACGAAGCGCGGACTGCGCAGATGCGTCTGCTGGCCGAGCGTTTTTCCCGCAGCCTGCTGGCCTTCCTGGCGCCACTGGTGGCGTTGCTGGGGGTTTGCTTCACCACCCGGCTGACCAACTGGTTCGCCCTGCCGCTATCGTGCCTGGCGCTGATGTCGGTGAATCTCGCCGGCCAATGGGTGATCGCCAACATCGCCCCGCGCAGCGTCAGCGGGGCCATGATTCCTGTCTTTGTGCTGTACGCGGCGGTGGCATGGCTGGTCCTGACCCTGATCGTATGGGGGCATAACAATTTCGTCCGGCCCAAGTTGGCGCGCTCATGACCGGCAACCTGCCCAGGTGGCGCGGCGGCCGCCCCATCTTTCTGACGCCGCTGGGCGTGCATTCGCGCTACATGCTGGGCGCTTACCTGCGTCACACGCTGATGGTGGCGGCGGCGCTGATGACCATCGCGCTGACCATCGACCTGTGGCCGCAGGTGGCGCTGCTGGGCGACGATCCGCGCTATGGCGGACCGTTCCTGATCTGGCATATCGCGCGGTTGGCGGTGCTTCGCGTTCCGGACCTTCTGCCACCGCTGCTGCCCTTCGCCACCTTCCTGGGCGTGGTGTGGAGTGAAAGCGCCTTTACGGAATCGCGCGAGCGGCTGTTGATCTGGAACAGCGGCCGCTCGCCACTGCTGTGCCTGACGCCGGCGGTGCTGGCGGGCGTGCTAATGGGCGGCGCGGTCTTTGTGCTGGACGGTTTGCTGCGCCCCGCGGCGATCCATCGGCAGATGGCCGAGGTGCTGGGGCGCGAAGGCATCCGCCTGGACCGCAGCCAGAGCGGCGGCAATCACTGGATAGCTCTGCCGGATGGCGTGATGCGGGCGCAGATCGAGTATGGGCCGCCGGTCACATTGCGCAATGTCGTCATTTACAAGCTGGACCGGGAAGGCCATCTCGCCGAAGTGGATACCGCCAGGACCGCCCGTCCCCTGCCGGGCCAGCGCTGGCAACTGGAAAACGGCCGCTACTGGCGCGCCGACTTTGAAAATCGCGGCAATGTCGTTTCCACCGGCCCGGCCAACGAGGAAGCG
>CANKIV010000118.1 GCA_947482125.1 Alphaproteobacteria bacterium | reverse complement strand
GGCAAGATCCTGAACGTCGAGCGCGCCCGGTTCGACCGGATGCTGTCATCGGAATTGATCGGCACCCTGATCCTGGCGCTCGGCACCGGCATCGGCCGCGACGATTTCAACGCCGACAAGCTGCGCTATCACAAGATCATCCTGATGGCCGACGCCGACGTCGACGGTGCCCACATCCGGACCCTGCTGCTGACCTTCTTCTATCGCCAGATGCCCGAACTGATCGAACGCGGCCATATCTTCATCGCCCAGCCGCCGCTGTACAAAGCGGCGCGCGGCAAGTCCGAGCTGTACCTCAAGGACGAGCCCGAGCTTCAGGATCACCTGGTCGCGGAAGGCGCCGCCGGGGCGGTGCTGGAACTGCACACCGGCGCTACCATCAGCGGCGGCCATCTGGACGAACTGATCGTCCATGCCCGGCAGGCGGTGGCGGCGCTGAACAACTTCCCCCGCCACTACCCCCGCTTCGTCCTAGAACAGGCGGCGATCTCCGGCGCCCTGAACCCGGAGATCCTGTCCGACACCGCCAAGGCGGCCGATGCCGCCAAATACATCGCCGCCCGCCTGGACACCCTGTCCGACGAGTTCGAGCGCGGCTGGGTGGGCGAGCCCACCGGCGATGGGGGCCTCAAGTTCTGGCGCGAGGTGCGCGGGGTGCGTGAAGCCGTGGCGATTGACGGCGCCCTGATCGCCAGCGCCGATGCCCGCCGGCTGGACAAGATGGCCACCGAGCTGCAGGCCACCTATCTCAAGGCTGGTACCCTCAAGCGCAAGGATGAGAGCCGGGAAGTCCGCAGCCCGTCCGAACTGCTGGAAGCCATCTTCGGCTGGGGCCGCAAGGGCCTGACCCTGCAGCGCTACAAGGGGCTGGGCGAGATGAACCCCGACCAGCTGTGGGAAACCACCCTGGACGAGAATGCCCGCTCGCTGCTGCTGGTGAAGGTCCAGCATGCCGACGAGGCCGGGGACCTGTTCGCCAAGCTGATGGGCGATGTGGTGGAGCCGCGCCGGGAGTTCATCCAGGACAACGCCCTCTACGCCTCGGTCGATATCTGATGCTGAAGGGTGCGCGCTTCAAGAAGCGCAGCACCATCATTCCCGGCCTGCTGCGGATCAACCTCTCCAAGAGCGGCACCTCGGCCAGTGTCGGACCGCAAGGCGCCGACATCAATATCGGCAAGGACGGCGTTACCACCAATGCGGGCATTCCCGGCACCGGCCTGTCCTACCGCCAGAAGCTGGGCGGCGGGCGCGGCGGGCTGGGAGTGCTGCTGGTCATCGCGGCGCTCGGCTGGTGGGCCTTCCAGCACCAGGCGAAAATCGCCAAGTTCATCGCCCCCATCCTGCCCCAGACGGCAGCGAATGCGCCTGTAAACACCGCCGGGTCCCCACTGCGTTACGTCAACCATCAAGGTGCGATTTTACACAAAGAAACAAAGGCTTCCGGGAAGGTCCTCAAGAAAGAGTCGAAGAGCGATATCGTCACTTTGATAGCCCTGAGCGACTGCTGGGCCAAGGTGACGGATGGCCCCAATACGGGCTGAATGCGCGCCGGCACCCTCGGAACGTCGCCGCCAAAATAGCCCCTGCCACTTGCGCCACTGCACCCGCAGCCGCTGCGCGGGCCACAACTTAAGGATGCGGCCTAGATTCGCGCCCCGACCAGCCAGCAGGCGGTGGGTGGTGCGATCTCCCCTTCGGCGGTGCGGAATTCCTCCAGCGCGCTTTGGACCCGCTCCACGATCCTGGCGCGGGTGGCCGCATCGGCCTCTCCCACGGCGCGCGAGAGCGGCCCGATCTGGAGCGTCTGGCCCGCGATGACCGCGCTGTCGCCGCCCATCGCCATCACCCCGTCCTGCTTCTCGATATGGATGTCCCGGAACCCCGCGCCGCCAAGAATGGCGCGGATGCGGTCCGGATCGGCAAAGGCGAAGGGACCGGGCGCCAGGGGATCGGGCGGGGGTTGGTCGGGCAGGAACGGGCGCGCGGCGGCCAGCGGCGCCGAAGCCCAGCGGTTTTCGGGCGCCGTGCGCCAGCAGATAAAGGCCAGGCGCCCGCCCGGCTTCAGCGCGGTGCGCAGGTTGGCGAAAGCGCCAGCCGGGTCGTCAAAGAAAATCACGCCGAAGCGCGAAAAGAGCAGGTCGGACCCGGGCGTGAACTGGTGGGCGGCGGCGTCCGCCTCGATGAAGGAGACATTGGCACGGCCTTGGGCGCGGCGGCGCGCCAGTTACAGCATGGGCCGGGAAATGTCCGCCCCCGTGACCGTGCCGCGCGCGCCGACACTATCGGCCAGCGCCAGGCTGGTCGTGCCGGTGCCGCAGCCGATATCCAGCACATGCTCGCCGTCTTGCGCGGCGGCGAACGCCATGATCGCGGCATGGGCGCCGGACAGGTTGGCATCCATGCGCTCCTGGAGATCCGCCCACTCGCGCCCCGCCTTTTCATTCCAGAACTTGATCTGGTCCTGGTTGGCGCAGGGATCTGTCATTTCTTGCTTTTGCGCTTGCGCATGGCGAGGGTCCGAAGGCGCAGGGCGTTGAGCTTGATGAAGCCCGCCGCGTCCTTCTGGTCGTAAGCGCCCTTATCGTCTTCAAACGTCACCAGGCTCTCGCTATACAGCGAATAGTCCGACGAGCGGCCCACCACCTCGGTATTGCCCTTGTAGAGCTTGAGGCGGACGGTGCCGGTGACGAATTCCTGGCTGCGATCGATCAGGGCCTGCAGCATTTCCCGTTCGGGGCTGAACCAGAAGCCGTTGTAAATCAGCTCCGCATAGCGGGGCATGATGTCGTCCTTCAGATGGGCTGCGCCCCGGTCCAGGGTGATGCTTTCGATGCCGCGATGGGCGACCAGCAGGATGGTGCCGCCGGGGGTCTCATAGACACCGCGCGACTTCATGCCGACAAAACGATTTTCCACCAGATCGAGGCGGCCGATGCCGTTGGCCTTGCCCAGCGCGTTCAGCGCCGCCAGCAGGGTCGCGGGGGAGAGTTTCTTGCCGTCGATGCTGACCGCATCGCCCTTTTCAAAGCCGATCTCGACATAGGTGGCCTTGTCGGGGGCCTCTTCGGGCGAAATGGTGCGCTGATAGACGATGCTGTCGGCTTCCTTCGAAGGGTCTTCCAGCACTTTGCCTTCCGAGGAGGAATGCAGAAGATTGGCGTCCACCGAGAACGGCGCGTCGCCGCGCTTGTCCTTGGCAATCGGGATCTGGTTCGCTTCCGCGAATTCCAGCAATTTGGTGCGGCTGGTCAGGTCCCATTCCCGCCAGGGCGCGATCACCTTGATGTCGGGCTTGAGGGCGTAATAGCCCAGCTCGAAACGCACCTGGTCGTTGCCCTTGCCGGTGGCGCCATGACAGACGGCGTCGGCGCCGAGCTTTTCGGCGATCTCGATCTGCTTCTTGGCGATCAGCGGCCGAGCGATGGAGGTGCCCAGCAGATAGACGCCTTCATAGATCGCATTGGCGCGGAACATGGGGAAAACGAAATCCCGCACGAATTCCTCGCGCAGGTCTTCGATGAAGATGTTCTCGGGCTTGATGCCCAGCGTCAGCGCCTTCTGGCGGGCGGGCTCGATCTCCTCGCCCTGCCCCAGATCGGCGGTGAATGTAACGACTTCGGCGCCGTATTCGGTCTGCAGCCATTTCAGGATGACCGACGTGTCCAGCCCGCCGGAATAGGCGAGAACGACTTTCTTGATATCTTTCCTGGACATGGGACTACCCGTAAAAATCGCCGGGACTATAAGGATTTAAGCGCCAAAATCCACCCCGGTTTGAGCCGCCCTGCCCGGCGATCAACGCAGAAACCAACCGGTGACGGAGAAGCGGTACGCCCCGGCGAAGGGCGAGACGAATCCCACCTGATGCTGCTGCGGCACCGTGAACATGTTCAACGCATTGAAGGCCGGCAGGAAGCCCTCGCTGATATGGCCCGGACGGTCGCAGAACAGCAGCGCCCCGCCCCAGTCGGCCCGCCAGTGCGGCGTCATGTTGAGGACAAAGGCGGCGACGCGGCGGACATCGTTGATGTCGTCATGCTGGTTGAGGAAATGGCCGGGCCGGTAGCGGGTGGCCTGGATGGAGGTGGCGGCGATCTCGGGGTGGCCGGTGAGGCGGCGCGCGAAATCCAGCATGGCCGGACCGTTGAGGAACCGGTTGATGGCGGCCAAATAATGGGACGGATCGGGATAAGGCTCGCCTTCCCGCGACAGGGAATGGGCGTCATAGAGATATTCGAACTTGTCGCGCGCCCGGCCATAGGCGCCATTCATCAGTTCGACCTCCTTCTGCGGGGTGAGGCCCGCCACCGGCCAGGCCACGGCTTGATCGGGCCCGCTCTGGCAGAGCAGCGAATAATCCGTTTCCTGCGTCAGGCACTGATGCACACGCTGGGCGCTGCCTTCCGTCAGGATCGCGGGGATATGGATGCGGCGGTCGCGGCCATAGGCCTGTGCCAGTGCATTCAAATCCAGCGCCGGGTTCAACGCCGGCGTCATTGGGGCATGCGGGCGAGCTGGCCGGATTGGGCCGCCGCTATCCGGGCGCTGGCGCGCTCCTTGACGCTTTCGCTCTTGAGCTGGCCGCAGGCCGCCATGATATCGCGGCCGCGCGGGGTGCGCACCGGCGAGGCCTAGCCGGCGCGGTTAACGATCTCGGCGAATTTCTCGATCTGGCTCCAGTCGGAGCATTCATAGGGCGCGCCCGGCCAGGCATTGAAGGGGATCAGGTTGATCTTGGCCGGGATGCCCGCCACCAGCTTCACCAGCGCCCGCGCATCGGCGAGGGAATCGTTGACGCCTTTCAGCATCACATATTCGAAGGTGATGCGGCGCGCGTTGGAAGCGCCGGGATAGGTGCGGCAGGCCTCGATCAGTTCGGCAATCGGATATTTCTTGTTGATCGGCACGATCTGGTCGCGGATTTCGTCCGTCACGGCATGCAGCGAAATCGCGAGGCTCGAGCCGATCTCGCTGCCGGCGCGCGCAATCATCGGCACCACCCCCGCCGTGGACAGGGTGACGCGGCGCTTGCTCAGCGCCAGCGCGTCGCCGTCCATCACCGTGCCCAGCGCCGCCTTCACATTGTCGAAATTGTAGAGCGGCTCGCCCATCCCCATCATCACGATGTTGGTGACCTTGCGGTTTGGGACGGTGGAGGGCCAGTCCTCGAGCGCATCCTTGGCGATCAGAAGCTGGCCGAGAATTTCATCGGGCGTCAGGTTGCGCACCAGCTTCTGGGTTCCGGTGTGGCAGAAGCGGCAGGTGAGCGTGCAGCCGACCTGGGAGGACACACACAGGGTGCCGCGATCGCTTTCGGGAATATAGACAGTTTCGAACTCAATGCCGGGACCGGTGCGCAGCAGCCACTTGCGGGTGCCGTCTTCCGACACCTGCGCCGTGACGATCTCGGGGCGCATCAGGGTGAAGGACTTTTCCAGCAGGGTGCGAAAATCGCGCGCCAGATTGGTCATGGCGGCGAAGTCGCGCGCGCCATGGACATAGATCCAGTTCCACAACTGGCTCACCCGCATGGCGGCGGATTTTTCCGGCACGCCCGCCGCCAGCAACGCGGCTTTGAGCGCACCCCGGTCAAGACCGATGAGAGAGGTGCGCTGGTCCATTACATTTGGCAGGTGGCGTGAATCTTCGACAAGGCGTCATTGAAACCCGACAGGCTGTAAGTGTCAGTGGTCTTGGTGCCACGCTGCGAGATGCCGGTGGCCACCGCCGAAACACCGCCGCGCATGGCGTCTATCAGGCGCGCGGTCTCGGTCAGGGACTGCAGCCAGGAACTGCCCTCCGTGCCGTTGTTGCGGATGAAGAAGGTGAACTTCTCGCCGCCCACGCCCAGCGCCGCGGCGCCGTTTTCCCTGCCCTGGTAGCCATAGACGATCTGCGGCTCGGCCTTGACCTTGCGGGCCGGCCAGTCGCTGACCATCAGATAGATGGGGCCGCGCTTGGCGGTGCGCGGCTGGCTGGCGCGCGGCCGGGACAGGGCATAGCAGGTCAGGCTGGAACCGGAGCCAGACGAAAAAGCCGACCAATTGTTGAACACGCCCAGCAAGGTCGCGGGCGAACCGCCGCCAACCGCAGGCTGCGCCACGGCGGGCGCGCTGAGGCCAAGGGCGGCGATTGCGAAAATCCCTGCGATTCTTTTCATGACAGCTCCGGCTTTCCTGACAACCCTGATACGAAATCTCGCATTGGAATCGGGCGTTTGTGTGATTGGGCGCACCATACCGGCAGCCGCCCTGATCCCGCAAGTTCCGCTAAACCGGCGCTACTCGCGCAATCCATAGCCCTTGGCGTACAGCCGCCACACAGTTCCGCCCAGCACCACCAGCAACAGCAAGGTCAGGCCGACACCAAGACCGGCTGGCGTCTCGTCAAAACCAATCATCGAGCCGCGCAAGCCGTTGATGAAATAATAGAAGGGATTGGCCCAGGCCAGCCAGCGCAGCCACTCGGGCAGCATGCCGACGGTATTGAACACGCCGCCCACCATCGACAGCGGCGTCAGGAAAAACACAACCGGCATGTTGAGTTGCTCGAAGCTTTTGGACCAGAGGCCGACAATGATGCCCAAAAGCCCGAACACCGCAGACACGCTCACGATCCAGAACAGGAACAGCGGCCAGTTCGCGACATGGGTGGCGTTGAAAAACAGGCCCATCAGCATGATGCCGATGCCGGTGATCGAAGCGCGCAGCACCACCACCGACAGGCTGCCGGCGATCATCTCGGCATAGGAGAGCGGCGCCACCAGCGTCTCTTCGATGAAGCGGATGAAGCGCGAAAAATAGATGGCTGAGGAAGATTGCAGGAAGGCGGCATTGACCACATTCATCATCACGATGCCCGGCAGCACGAATTCCAGATAGCGATGACCGCCGATCTCGGTGATGCGCCCGCCCACCACATGGCCGAAAATGAAGATGAACAGCAGCGCCGAAATCCACGGCGCCACGAACACCTGGATCGGCACGCGCATCATCCGCGACATTTCGCGGCGGATCATCGTGTTGAGGCCGATCCAGTTGGTACCCATCTTTGCGGTCTGGTCCATGACTACTGCGCCGCCACGTGATCGGCTTCGGCGCCGGTGGCCACCAGATAGGCCTGTTCCAGTCCGCCGGGCCCGGCCACCATCTCATCCTTGGTGCCTTCGCGCACCACGCGGCCCGTGTTGACGATGGCGATCTGGCGGCAGAGGCGTTCGACTTCTTCCAGATAGTGCGAGGTCAGCAGGATGGTCTTGCCGTCCTTGTTGATCTCGGCGAGATAGCGCCACAGCACGC
>CANKIV010000117.1 GCA_947482125.1 Alphaproteobacteria bacterium | reverse complement strand
TGAGCCGCTCATTGGTGGCGGGCCATTCAATGTCCCGAAAGTCCGCGCCAAAATGCTCGCGCCAGCCGTCATTGAGCAGCGCGCTGCCGATGGGCGTGCTGCCGGCGTCATAGGGATAGGCTTCGGTGGTGACATCGACGCCGCGCTTTGCCGCTCCGTCGATCATCTCCAGGATCATGGCAATGGCCGACAGGCCCTTGGAGCCGATATGGCAGATATGCAACGGCGCACCGGTGGCCGCGGCGTCGGCGATCAGTTCCTGCATCGGCGCCAACAGGCTGTCGGCATCGGCATGATCGGCCGCCCGGGCGTGAACGAAGATCGGCTTTCTGATTTTCGTGCCGTTCCTGATCATCGACATGGCGGTGGCCTCGATCCTGATGAGCATGGGCATGATGATGCTGCCGCCGGTAATCATCTCCCTGCCCTTCAAGCTGATCTTCTTTGTGCTGGTGGATGGCTGGCGGCTTATCGCCGGCTCCCTCGTTCAAAGTTATATGCACAGCCCCCCGCCGACCTGAGGCCGTTAACCGGCCCTGACGCCAGCGGCGCGGGAACCCTTTTTGAAAATCGGCTAGCGATTTTAACCCGCCAAGGCGCTACACTGGCGGCATGGCGCACGACCATTCATTACATTCTCATGGGCACACCCATGTGCATGACCACGGCCACGATCATGCCGAGGCGCGCGAACACGACCATGGCATCTGGACGCGCGATCACGTCTTTTTGGGTCACGGCCATTCCAGCGCCGAGACGCGCGCCAAATGGGCCGCCATCGTCACCGCCTTGTTCATGGTGGTGGAGGTGGTTTGCGGCCTTGCCTATCACTCCATGGCGCTCCTGGCCGACGGCGCCCATATGGCGACCCATGTGGGGGCGCTGGGCCTGGCGGCCGGCGCCTATTGGCTGGCGCGGCGTCATTCGGGCAGCGGGCGCTTCACCTTCGGTTCGGGAAAGTTCGGCGACCTGGCCGCCTTTGCCAGCGCCATCCTGCTGGGCGTCACGGCACTGGCGGTGGCGGTGGAATCGGTCCAGCGCATCGTCACGCCGATCGGCGTGCAATATGGCGATGCCCTGCTGATCGCCTGTATCGGTCTTGGCGTGAACCTGGTCAGCGCCCTGATCCTCAAAGGCAACCACAGTCACGAGCATGGTCACAGCCATGACAACAACATGCGCGCGGCCTATGTCCATGTGCTGGCCGACGCCGCCACATCGGTATTAGCGATCGTGGCGCTGGCCGCCGGCTATTACTTTGGCCTCGGAATTCTCGATCCTCTCTGTGGCCTGGTCGGCGCCCTTGTCATCGCCTCCTGGTCCTATGGCCTGATCCGCGACAGCGCCATGGTGCTGCTCGATGCCGATGCCGATCCCAAACAGTCCGACGACATCCGCGCCTTCCTGGAAAGCGAGCTCAAGGCGCGCATTCCCGACCTGCATCTGTGGCGGCTGGGTCCGGGACATCGCGGCCTGATCGTGTCGCTGATCTCGCCCGATGCGATCAGCGCCGAAACCGTCAAGGCCACCTTGCGCCGCCAGTATCCCGACCTGTCCCATGTCACGGTCGAAGTCGCGGTCTGTGACGGCTGCACATGAAGTTCTGGCGGAAAAAACGCGCCCAGGTCGAGCAGGCAGTGGACGAAGTGGCGATCACCGCCACCGACCTGGCCGGAAAGACCCTGACCATCGGGGCCGGCGGCGTGCTGTTGATGCTGGGCGCCGCGGCGGTGGGGGTGGCGGCGGCCTATGTCGTCAACCAGCAGCACCAAAAGAAAAAGGCCGCCCAAAAGGCGGCCTCTTCGAAATCCGAGTAATCCGGTTAGCGGGGGATCAGGCCTTCGCGCTGCATGCGCTTGCGCTGCAGCTTGCGATAGCGGCGCACGGCTTCGGCGCGCTCGCGGGCGCGCTTTTCGCTGGGCTTCTCATAGGCGCCGCGCAGCTTCATCTCCCGGAAGATGCCTTCGCGCTGCATCTTCTTCTTCAGCGCCTTGAGCGCCTGGTCGATATTGTTGTCGCGGACGATGATCTGCAAAGTCGGGCTCCGGGTCACAAAAATTTGAGGCGGGGTAATACCAGAGGGCATTTTCCCTGTCCACCTGTGGGTTTTGGCCTTCCACACCCCCGCCCGGGGGGCCATATTTGGCCCATGGCAATCCTGAAAATCGCCCGCATGGGCCATCCCGTCCTGGCCACCCCGGCCAAGCCGGTGGCCGACCCCCAGGACCCGGAAATACGCCGTCTGGTCAAGGACATGGTGGAAACCATGATGGACGCCAACGGGGCCGGGCTGGCCGCCCCCCAGGTCCATGTTCCCCTGCGGGTGGTGGTGTTCCAGGCCCCCGGCGAGCGGGCCGATCCCGGCCTGGCCGAGGAGGAGCGTTTCGACCACACCGCTCCCCAGACCGTGCTGATCAACCCCGAAATCGAGGTTCTGGGTCCCGAAATCCAGGGCGGCTGGGAAGGCTGCCTCTCGGTTCCGGGACTGCGCGGCTGGGTCGAGCGGCCCGCCCATATCCGCTATCGCGGGCTGGGGCTAGACGGCGAGACCATCGAGCGGGTGGCACGCGGCTTTCACGCCCGGGTGGTGCAACATGAATGCGATCACCTGGACGGGCGGCTCTACACGTCACGCATCAGCGACATGAACCGGCTGATTTTTGAGTCCGAAATCCGGCACTTCAATTCCAACGAGGGGCAGACGGCCTCATGAGCGACACACCCAAAAAACCACGCAAGAAGGCCGCGCCCAAAGACGACGCGCCGCAAGCCGAACAGAAGGATGACCAGGCGCTGCGCGAAGCGGTGCTTCGGTGCGCCCTGCCCCATGCCGCCTTCGACGGCTTCACCGATTCCGTCCTGGAAAAATCCGGCAAGGAAGCGGGCCTGGCCAAAGGCGAAGTGTCGCGATTGTTCGAGGGCGGTCCCGCTGCCCTCGTGGAATTCTATTCCGTCTGGGCCGATGGCGAGATGGAAAAGTCGCTGGCAGCAAGCGACCTCAAGGCGATGAAGATTCGCGAGCGCATTGCGAGCGCCGTTCGGGCGCGATTGGCGGCCCTGAAGCCGCACAAGGAAGCCGCGCGCCGCGCCGCCGCCATGCTGTCACTGCCGATGAATGCCGCGCTGGGCGCCAAACTGATGTACCGCACCGTGGATGCGATGTGGCGCAGCGTGGGCGACACCTCGACCGATTTCAACTTCTACACCAAGCGCGGAATTCTCGCGGGCGTCTATGGCGCCACCGCCATGCGCTGGTTCACCGACGACAGCGACGACCAGAAGCCGACAGAGGAATTCCTCGCCGCCCGCATCGAAAATGTGATGCAGTTCGAGAAGTTCAAGGCGAAGGCGAAGGAAGCTTTCGCGAACTTCCCGGCCTTCGCCAATTTCACCAAGCCGTCAAAGTAGTTCGGCGATCTGAACCGCGTTGAGCGCCGCGCCCTTCAGCAGCTGATCGGCGGCGACGAACATGCTGATCGACTTTCCCGACGGATCGGAGAGATCCTTGCGGATGCGGCCGGCCAGCACATCGCCCTGGCCCGAGGCATCCCTGGGCATGGGGAAGTAATTGTTGGCCCAGTCGTCGACGAGGCGAACGCCCGGCGCCTTGGCCAGCAAGGCTTTCACTTCTTCGGGCGTGATGGGACGTTCGCATTCGAACGTCATGGACACCGAATGGGCGCGCAGCACCGGCACGCGGATGCAGGTGGCCGACACCGCGATTCTGTCATCCTCGAAGATCTTCCTGGTCTCCTTGATCACCTTGGACTCTTCGTCGTTATAGCCGGTGGCCATGTCGATGGCGGTGTTGTGGCTGAAGAGATTGAAGGCATAGGGATACTTCACCACCTTGGGCGCATAGTCCTTGCCGTCGAGCCAGGCACGGGTGGACTGCTCAAGCTCCTCCATCAAGGCCGCGCCGCCGCCCGACGCCGCCTGATAGGTCGAGACAATGAGACGGCGCACGGGGTTGACCTGGTGCACCGGCCACAGCGGAACAAGGGTGGTGATCGCCGCGCAATTGGGATTGGCGATGATGCCCTTGTGATCCTTCATGCGATGGGCGTTGATTTCCGGCACCACCAGCGGAATGGCCGGATCGGCGCGAAAAGCAGAACTGTTGTCCACGACAACGGCGCCGGCCTTAACCGCGATGGGCGCGTATTGCTTGGAAATGCCTGAGCCCGCCGAGAACAGCGCGATGTCGACGCCGTTGAAGGAATCTTCCTTCAACTCCTCGATCACCAGTTCCTGGCCGCGAAAACTCTGCTTCTGACCCGCCGATCGCGCCGATGCCAGCAGCTTCAGCGAGGCCAGCGGAATGCCGCGACTTTCAATGCAGCCGACAAATTCACGGCCCACCGCACCGGTGGCGCCGACAATTGCAACATTCCTGTTCTTCATCTGACTTTCCCTTTCGGCAACAAAAAAGCCCCGTCCGGTTTGGAGCGGGGCTTGGGTCTTTCGCGTGTGTTCCGCTTTAAGCGCGCGCGATCCCAGCCCCGTTGGGCTTGGTGGTGGTCGGCTTGCGCTTGGTGGTCGCGTTCATGGGCGGCTTGATAAGGGGCGCTCAGGCCTTCGTCAACGGCTTTAAGCGTGTCAGATGGCCCATTTTACGGCCCAACCGGGCTTCCTTTTTGCCGTAGAGATGCAGCGCCCCGCCTTTGCTCAGGCTTTCCCAGGCATCCACTTCCGCGCCGATGATATTCTCCATCACCGCATCGGCATGACGGGCCGGATCGCCCAGCGGCCAACCGGCCACGGCGCGGATATGCTGTTCGAACTGCGAACAGGCGCAGGCCTCGATGGTCCAGTGGCCGGTATTGTGAACCCGGGGCGCGATCTCATTGACCAGCAGCGCACCATCCTTTGCCACGAACAGTTCGACGGCGAAGACGCCGACATAGTCCAGCGCCTCGCCGATCCGCCGCGCGATCGCCTTGGCCTCTTCCGCCTTGGCGGCGCCAAGGCGCGACGGCACGGTGGAGCGGCGCAGGATGTGGTTTTCGTGTTCATTCTCGGGCGGGTCGTAAGCGGCAAAGCCGCCATCACCGCCCCGCGCCGCCACCACCGAGGCCTCATACTCGAAATCGACAAAGCCTTCGAGAATCGCGGGAGCACCCTTGAAGCTTTCAAACGCTTTGGCCGCTTCATCCGCCGACGACACCTTGGCCTGGCCCTTGCCGTCATAGCCGAAGCGGCGGGTCTTCAGGATTCCGCGTCCGTTCAATTTGGCAAACGCATCGCGCGCCTGCTGCGCTGACGACACTTCAAAGAAGGGCGCCGTCTTCAATCCCAGTGTCTCGACAAAGGTTTTCTCGCTGAGGCGATCTTGCGTAATCGCCAGGGCCTGCGCGCCGGGCGCTACCCACACACTGCTGGCCAGATGGGCGATGGCGTGGGCGGGAAGATTTTCAAACTCGAAAGTGACCGCATCGCAGGATTCAGCAAAGCCGGTGAGCGCCGCCAGATCGTCATAGGGCGCGGCGACGGACTGATCCGTCACCTGGAAGGCCGGCGCATCGGGCGTGTCGTTGTAGATGCAGGTCCTCAACCCCAGGCGTGACGCCGCCAGCGCCAGCATCCGGCCCAGCTGGCCGCCGCCAATAATGCCAATGGTGCCACCCGGCGGCACCGGCTTATTCAGAGTCTTCATTTGGGCTTCTTGGCGACCGACCTGGTCTGTTTCGCGCGCCAGGCATCCAGCTTCCGCTTCAGCCCGATATCCGACAGGCCCAGGATGGCGCTCGCATGCAGCGCCGCATTCTTGGCGCCGGCTTCGCCAATGGCAAAGGTCGCCACCGGCACGCCGCCCGGCATCTGGGCGATGGAGAGAAGCGAGTCCAAGCCCTTCAGCGTCCGGCTTTGCACCGGCACGCCCAGCACCGGCAATGTGGTCATGCTCGCGACCATGCCCGGCAGATGCGCCGCCCCGCCCGCACCCGCAATGATGACCTTGATGCCGCGCGCTTCCGCCTCCTTGGCGTAGGCTGCCATGCGGTCCGGGGTGCGGTGGGCCGAAACAATGCGCGTCTCATGCCTGACACCCAGGGCGTCCAGCATGTCGGCGGCCGCCTTCATGGTCGGCCAGTCGGACTGGCTGCCCATGATGATGCCGACCTGGCTTCTTGTTGATTTGCTTCGAATCGCCATTTGCGGCCCGCACCTCACGAAGCGGCGCAGTATAGGGGCGAAAAAGCCCAAGGAAAGCGCAAGTTTAGGCCCCGTTAACCATTCGTTGGGGATCATAAACGCATTCTTAAAGGCGTCCCGCTAGCTTGGGGGACGCCAGCAAGGCGAAAAGCATGAAGGTCGAACGCAACAGCCCCGTCCGCCCGGCCCGCTCGGTGGCCCAGGCCGCCTATGCCCGGCGCATCGAAGCCGCCGACGGGCTCAGCAACGTCGATGCCGTGACACCCGCCGCCAGCGTGCTCGGCATCCCCGACTCCGAATTCACCCCCCGGGTGCGCGACGCCATCATGGGCCTGATGAGCGAAGTGGACAGTCTGCGCCGTGAACTGACCCAGACCCGCGCCCGGCTGGACGAGGTGGAAAAGACCGCCGACCAGGACGGCATGCTGCCGCTGCTCAACCGCCGCGCCTTTGTGCGCGAGCTGACCCGCTATATCGCCTTCACCGGCCGCTACAACACACCGGCCTCGCTGATCTATTTCGACCTCAATCACCTGAAGCGGACCAACGACACGCTGGGCCATGCCGCGGGCGATGCGGTGCTGGCCCATTTCGCCGATGTGCTGCTGGGACATGTGCGCGACAGCGACTGTGTCGGGCGGCTGGGCGGCGACGAGTTCGGCGTGCTCCTGAGCCATGCCAACCAGGAACAGGCGCTGAAGAAAGCCGACACCCTGGCGGAGGCGCTGAAAGCCTCGCCCACCATCTGGAACGCCCAGAGCATTCCGGTCAGCTTCGCTTACGGCGCCTTTGAACTGCAATCGGGCGACAATCCCGACCTGGCCATGGCGCGCGCCGACCAGGCCATGTATGCGCAGAAGAAAATGCAGCGATCGGTGGCGGAGTAGTTTTCCGCAAACCCAAGAAAAAAGGCGCGGGCAAACCCGCGCCTTTTTCTTTTCAGGTGCGTGACGGTTACGCCATCGCTTTCTTGAGGTTCTCGTCCACCTTGTCGAGGAAGCCTTCGGTGGTCAGCCATTTCTGGTCGGGGCCGACCAGCAGCGCCAGATCCTTGGTCATGTAGCCCTGCTCCACCGTATCAACGCAGACCTTTTCCATGGTCAGCGCGAATTTGGCGAGCTTGTCGTTGCCGTCCAGCTTGGCGCGATGGGAAAGGCCCCGCGTCCAGGCGAAGATCGAGGCGATGGAATTGGTCGAGG
>CANKIV010000116.1 GCA_947482125.1 Alphaproteobacteria bacterium | reverse complement strand
GCATCCTGCCCGCGCTCCCCGAAACCCTGGCCGAGGCGGCGCACAAGGAACTGGAAGCGCTGGGCGTGCGCGTCCTGACCAACACGCCCGTGGTGGAAGCCACCAGCGAGGGCATGATCACCAAGAGCGGGGAATTCATCGCCGCGCATCTGCGGGTCTGGGCGGCGGGCGTCAAAGGCCCGGACATTCTGAAAGAGGTGGCGGGACTGGAAACCACCCGCGCCAACCAGCTGGTGGTGAAACCAACCCTGCAGACCACCCGCGACGAGCGCATCTTCGCCATTGGTGACTGCGCCTATTTCGTGCCGGAGGGGGCGACGCGTCCCGTGCCGCCGCGGGCCCAGTCGGCGCACCAGATGGCCGCCACGGCCTTCCACAATCTGCGCGCGCTGATCAAGGGACGTGCCTTGAAGGGCTTTGTCTACAGGGATCACGGCTCGCTGGTGTCGCTAAGCCATTTCTCCACCGTGGGTTCGCTGATGGGAAACCTGATCGGCGGGCGCATGGCGATCGAGGGACGGCTGGCGCGTTTTGTCTATGTCTCGCTCTACCGCATGCACCTGATCGCCATTCACGGCTGGCTGAAGGGCCTGACCCTGATCTTGGTCGGCCATGTCAATCAGATTATCCGGCCGCGCCTGAAGCTGCATTAGTCACTTCAGATAGGCCTTCACCACTTCGGTCAGCAGGTCGCGCCCTTCATAGATCGCGCTGACCCGCACCCGCTCGGTCAGCCCGTGCAACCGGCTGCCGTCCGGCTCGAAGAAGATGCTGGTGAAACCGTAGGTCGGAATGCCCGCAGGCGTGAGATAGGATGCATCCGTGGCGCCGATTTCCAGCATGGGCACCACCGGCACGCCCGGCCAGCGTTTCGCCGCCGCCGCCAGGATCGGTTTCATGATCGCATCCGTCAGCGGCGGGGCGGAGCCGCCGGGGCTGCGCCCCGCATTGGCGGTGATCTTGATCTCAGGATCGCCCATCAGTTCCTGCAATTTGGCGCTCACCTGTTCGCGGGTGGTGCCGGGAAAGATGCGGCAATTGACGTTGGCGGCGGCGCGCTGGGGCAGGGCATTGTTGGCATGGCCCGCATCCAGCAGGGTGGCGACGCAGGTGGTGCGCATCATGGCGTTGTAGGCCGGATCGGTGGCCAGGGTTGCGGCGGCTTGCATGTCTTGCGGGTTCTTGGCGAAGGCGGTCATGGCCGCGCCCATCGCACCACCCAGTCCGGGCCCCATCTTGGCGAAGAAACCCCGGCTGGATTCGGTGGTCTGTATCGGAAAATCATAGGCGCCGATCTTCAGCAGGCCCGCCGCCAGCCGGTAGATGGCATTGTCCTTCACCGGGCGCATGGAATGGCCGCCGGGATTGGTCACTTCCAGACGGAAATTCACCGGCGTCTTCTCGCCGGAATTGATGCCCAGATAGATGCGCTTGCCGCTTTCATCCATCCGGCCCCAGCCGCCTTCGTTGAGCGCGAATTCGGCGTCGATCAACGCGCGGTGCTCGCTCACCAGATGGCGGGCGCCGTTGAAAGGCGCGCCTTCCTCGCCGCAGGTCAGCGCCATCTTCAGGGTGCGGCGGGGCGCGAAGCCTTCCTTTTTGAATCTGGCCAGCATGTCCACCCAGATGGCGGCCTGGCCCTTCATGTCGGCGGTGCCGCGCCCGTAGAAATAACCGTCTTCCTCGATGAAGCGGAAGGGATCGCGGGTCCAGTCCTCGCGCCTGGCTTCCACCACATCCAGATGGCCCAGCAGCAGCACCGCCTTGGCGTGGGGATTGCGTCCCGGCAGCACCGCGACCAGCGCGCCTTCCTTCGGGTTGGCGGGGGTGACGATCAGATGCAGGTCGGTGTCGGCAAAGCCCGCCGCCTTCAGCCGCGCGGCCATGCGCTGGGCCGCCAGGGTGCAACTGCCCGAGGACAAGGTGGTGTTGGTTTCCACCAGCTCTTTATAGATGTCGCGGAACTGCGCCTGATCCGGGCGCGGGCTTTGGGCGGCGGCCGGAAACGCCAACAAGGCGGCCATGGCCGCGCCAAGAAATACTCGCATTCGTTACCCTTCTAGCGCAGACGCATCATTTCTGGTTGGCGTAGGCCTTTACCACGTCGGTGAGGAAATCCCGGCCTTCATAGAGCGAGCGCACCCGGATGCGTTCGTTCAACCCATGCGCGCCGTTACCATCATGCTCGCCGAATATGCCGGTGATGCCATAGGTGGGAATCCCGACCGGATTGAGGAACGTGGCATCGGTGGCGCCGGCCAGCATCACCGGGGCGACCGGCACGCCGGGCCAGAGCTTCGCGGCGGCGGCTTTAACCGGCTCCATCACCTCGGGCGTCAATGGCGGCGGCTTGGCCACTTCGTTGCGCTTTTCCAGAGTCGTGACCTTGACTTCGGGGTCGGCAACCAGCCGCGCCAGCCTGAGGCGCACCTGCTCAACACTCTCGCCGGGAAAGATGCGGCAATTGATATTGGCCCGGGCCCGCTGCGGCAGGGCGTTGTTGGCATGGCCGGCCTCCAGCAGGGTGGCGACACAGGTGGTGTGCAGAATGGCGTTATGGCTGGGATCGGCGGCGAGGGTCGCGGCGGCCTTCGCATCGGTGGGATTGCGGGAGAACGCGGTCATGGCCGCTCCCATCTTGCCGCCCACCTGCGGGCCCATGGCGGCGAAGAATGCGCGTGTCGCCTCGTTGGTCACCACCGGAAACTGATAGGCGCTGATCCTGGTCAGCCCGGCCGCCAGCCGGTAGATCGCGTTGTTGGGCGTGGGGCGGGAGGAATGGCCGCCAATATTGGTCACTTCCAGCCGGTAGTTCTGGAAGTGCTTCTCGCCCGCCTGGATGGTGAGAAGCAGCCGCTTGCCGGACGCATCCAGCCGCCCGCCGCCGCCCTCGTTCAAGGCGATGCCGGCATCGATCAGCTCTCGGCGGTTTTTCGCCAGCCAGCCCGCGCCGTTGAAGGCATAAGAGGTTTCCTCGCCGCAGGTCAGCGCGAGTTTCAGTGTGCGGCGGGGCTTGAATCCCTCCTGCTTGAAGCGGATCAGCATGTCCACCCACACGGCCGCCTGGCCCTTCATGTCGGCAGTGCCGCGGCCGTAGAAAAAGCCGCCTTCCTCGATCAGCTTGAAGGGATCGCGGGTCCAGTCCTCGCGCCGGGCCTCCACCACATCGACATGCGCCAGCAGCAGCACCGCCTTGGCCGCAGGCTCGCTGCCGGGAAGGATGGCGACCAGCCCGCCTTCCTTGGGATTTTCGGGCGTGGCGTAATAATGCAGGTCCCTGTCGGCAAAGCCCGCCGCCTTCAGCCGCGCGCCCATGCGCTGCGCCGCCAGTGTGCAGCTTCCCGACGACAGGGTGGTGTTGGTTTCGACCAGCTCCTTGTAGAGTTCGCGGAATTTCAGCTGGTCGGGGCGGGTCTGCGCGGCCGCCGGCAAGGTCAAAGAAACAGCCAGTGCCGCGCCCAGAAATGTCCGCATGAAAACCCCCTTCAAGCCGTTCGTCAGCCTACTCCCATTTGCCGAATGAGAAAAAGGCTACGCCTTGGGAAAATGCAGCGGGTTGACTTCGCGTGGGCGTGCTGCCGGCGCCGGTTGCGGGATATGAAGCTATCCTGTACTTTTCCATCATGTCCGCGAGTTCAGCGCGGCGCGTCGCTCTTCCATAACAAGAACACAGGAGAGTCAAAGTGGGCAGACCAGTTCTTGTCGGCTCAGTCGCCGTCGCCGGCATGCTTCTGACCGTCGCCAATGCAGGCTCGCAACCGGCTAAGGCCCCTGCGGCTCCTCCGGTCGAGTATGCGACAACCAGCAGCCCCGCCCGGGACGGCATGCCGGCCTGGTTCATCCGGGGCTCCTATACCTTGACCGGGCCGACGTCTGTCGCGCCGGGCGGCAAGGTGACGGTTCTGAAGCGCACGTCCGAACGCGGCCCGGCGCGCGCCAATCCCGTGCCCTATTGCGAGCGCTCTATCATTTGCGCCAACCCGGCCGGTCCCGCACGCACCTCGGTTCTGCGTGTCACCTACCGGGAGAATCTTGGTTACGCGTACCAGTATCCCTACAATATGCCGACCAGCGCGGGCGGCGCGGTCGCGGTCGCGCTCGACAAGGCGAACAATCTCTGGGTGCTCCAGCGCACGGCCCCGGGCGTGCCCAAGCTCTTCAAGTTCGACGCCAATGCGAGGCTTGTCCTGACGGTCCCGGAGTCGGTGACCGGCGACATGCTCAAGGCCCACGGGATGAAGGCCGATGCCGACGGCAATGTCTGGATCCTGGATACCAGTTGGGCAACCGCCAGGAAAATCAGTCCCGACGGAAAGCTGCTGCAGACCATCGGCGTCAGCGGCAAGCGCGGTGACTGGGATGAGGCGAAAGGCCAGCGGCTGCTGTGGGAACCGGTGATGGTGGATTTCGGCGCCAACGGCGACATCTACATCGCGCAAGGCCATGGCCATGAAAGTCCCAATGATGTGGGATCAGGCGATCCCGCCAACATGCTGGGCAACTCCCGGATTCTGCATCTCGACAGGAACGGCAATTTCAAAGGCCAGTATTTCGGCAACAATCATGGTCCGGGAAAATTCTACTCAGCACACGGTTTTGCGGTGGATCCCAAAACGGGCAATCTGTGGATCGGCGACCGGGAGGACTACCGGATCGTCGTGCTGACCGCCGATGGCAAGTTCGTCAAAACGATCCAGACGACCAATCTGGTCTGCGCCATCCAGTTCGATGCGCAGGGCGAGCCCTGGTACGCCAGCGGTCAGGACGGACAATTCCTCAAGGTCGACCGGGATGGCAAAGTGCTGGGCGCCATCGGGCGCGGCATGGGGATCGGCGAGGGCGAGTTCATGGAAGCGAGCTACTGGTCGTTCGACGCCGCGGGCAACCTCTATGCCGGCGACACCAACATCGCCCGCATCACGAAGATGGTGGCGCCGAAGCGCTAGCGCGGGCTGGCTAGTTCCATTTGTGGAACGAGAAGAAGGCCGCGCCGCACAGAAAGCCGAAAGCCACCATGTGGTTCCATTTCAGGCTTTCGCCCAGATACAGGACCGAAAAAACGCCAAACACCAGCAGGGTGATGATCTCCTGTAGGGTCTTGAGCTGGGCGGCGGAATAGACCTGGTGGCCGATGCGGTTGGCAGGCACCGCCAGGCAATATTCGAAAAAGGCGATGCCCCAGCTGATCAGCACCACCTGCCACAGGATGGCATTGGGAAAGCGCAGTTGCCCGTACCAGGCAAAGGTCATGAAGATGTTGGAGACGAACAGAAGCGCGATGGGCGCGAGGGCGATCATGGCGGGTCCCTTCCAGGACAAGACGCGCCCGGTCTACCCCAGACCGAGCGCCTTGAAGACAAGATGGCCGCCCACGGCGATCATCAGCAGATAGATGATGGTGTAAAATCCGTCCGCCGGCACGCGCTTGACCAGCACCACGCCGGCAAAGGTGGACGCGATCGCCACGGGCATCAGGGTCAGGGCGGCAAACAGGTTCTCATGGGTGAACTGGCCCAGCGCGGCATAGGCGGGCACCTTCACCCAGTTGACGATGGCAAAGAAGATCGCCGTGGTGCCGATGAAGGTGGCGGGCGGCAGTTTCTTGCGCAGCACCCACATCTGATACGGCGGCAGGCCGGCATGGGCGATCTGGGAAGTGAAGCCCGACGCGGCGCCCAGGGCAAAGCCGACCAGCGCCGAGGAGCGGGGCGGCGAGGCCAGGGCGCGGGCGGCCCGACGTCCCCACATCTGGTACAGCGCAAAGACGATCGAGATCACGCCCAGCGTGCCCAGCACCGCCGAAACCGAAACCCGGGAGGCCAGCACATAGCCGGCAAGAATGCCGATGGCCGCGCCCGGCAGCATGACTTTCAGAATGTGTGCGTCCCAGTTGTGCCGGAAGGCCCAGACGCCGACGGCATCCTGCACCAGCAGGATGGGCAGCAGGATGGCGGCCGCCTGCACCGGCGAAACCGCCACCGCCAGCAGCGGCACCGAGATCTGCCCCACGCCGGAGAAGCCGCCCTTGGCCAGGCCCATCAGGATCACGGCGGGAATGGCGACGGCGTAGAAAACCAGATCGGTATGCACCGGCTATTCCCTCAGGGGGCTTTCAAGAGAACTGGCTGGGGCGGAAGGGATCGAACCTTCGAATGCTGGAATCAAAATCCAGTGCCTTACCACTTGGCGACGCCCCAATCGTGTCGGCCGTCCAAGGCCGGCCGATGACCGGGGGCGAAAGCCCCGGCGCGGTCCCGTATAAAGCGAGCCGGGCTGGCCCGCAAACCATCCAAAATGCCGCTGGCCCAAGGCTTTGTGCCCCCCTGTATCGCCGGTTGCGGGGGCGGGGGGGCATGGCTATAAGGGCGCCTCCCGAGGCAAGGGGGCGTCCCTTTTGCACTGGTTCGGAGAGTAGCTCAGCCTGGTAGAGCACTACGTTCGGGACGTAGGGGCCGGAGGTTCGAATCCTCTCTCTCCGACCAATTTTCCCGCTCTGCGTGAGCTCGTTTGCGACCATTTTCCTGCCGTCTGGTCCGCTCCCGGCCTATCTTTTCGCAAGGTGCTGGTGGTGGAAGACGTCGCGCTGATCCGCCTGACCACGGTGGACATGGTCGAGGAGATCGGCTTCGTCACCGCCGAAGCCGGCGACGGCGCGGAGGCCCTGGCCATCCTGCAGAAGGATGACGGGATCGAGATCCTGCTCACCGACCTGGGCCTGCCCCGCATGAACGGACGCCAGCTGGTCGAGGAAGCCCTGCGGCTGAAGCCCGGCCTGAAGGTGATCATCGCCAGCGGCTATTCCACCAGCGAGGACGAGGGCGGCGCCAGGCTGCCGGCCACGGTCGGCTACCTGACCAAGCCCTTCGACATGCAGCAGCTGCGCCGCGCCCTGGAGGCTGTCTAAGCGGCGGGGAGCGGAGGGGGAAACAGCAAGGCGCGCAAAGAAAAACCCGCAGGATTTGCATCCCGCGGGTTTTGTCTTTCGGTCTTCGACTGTTGCTTACGGCAGCAGGGCGAAGCTGTAGCTGAGGGTCGCGACGGCACCGCCGGCGCAGGCATTCTTGGTGGTCATGTAGAAGTTCCGGCAACCGCTGGCGGTCAGGTCGGTGCCGCTGTAGCGCAGGTCGAGCGCGAAGCCCTTGTACGAAGCGGTGAGACCCAGATCGCCATGATTGTAATCGCTGGAGCCGGCTGCAGCGGCATTCTTGACCCACACATGACCGAAATTTCCGCTGATGCTGAGCCAGTCCGTGATCGGATAGGAGAGCAGCAAAGCCAGATAGTGGCCTGTGCCACCGCCAAAAGTCTGTTCCGGCGACCAGGCATAGGTGGCGGTGCCCGACAGGCCGAAGTCAGTGGTTTTGCTGAACTGGTTGATCAGTTCGAAATAGTCCGCGGTCGCCGTGCCCGGCGGATAG
>CANKIV010000115.1 GCA_947482125.1 Alphaproteobacteria bacterium | reverse complement strand
GGAGTTGAGGCCAAAGGCGAGTTTCTGGGCATAACACGCGCGGAATGGCGTCTTTACACCGCCAATCTGCAGTTCTGCATCGTGCTACTGTTCTTTGTCCTGGCCTTTTTCGGCCTCCATGCTGTCACGGAGCGCCTGCATTGGCCGCATGGGCAGTGGCTGCATATTTTTCAGGGTCTGTTCCTGTTCTGGCTGACCACCAGATTGTGGTTCCTACTGGCTCCTGTCTGCGTCACCAACACCAAGGGCGAAGCGCTGCTTGTATCATGGCGGCGATCGGCGGGGCGTTTCTGGCGCATCGCCTTGTTGCTGACGGCCATTGTCCTGACCGCCTATATTGTTCAGGCGGCGGTGGGCATGTTTCTGCATGTTGCGGGCTTCATCGCGCCGCTTCCGACCTCCGCGGCGCTTGCCGGTTATGTTTCCTCCTATCGCGAGAATCTGCTGCCGATGGTCGTGATGACCAATATTGCCTATATCGTCTTCGTGGTCCTGGCGGCGGCGGCCAGTGCCCAAGTATACAGTGACGAGCGTGCCGGCGTTTCGCCGGTATGAAGGTTGACGCATTCGATTTTGAGCTGCCGGAGCGGTTGATTGCCTTGCGCCCCGCCCGTCCGCGCGACTGCGCCCGCATGCTGGTGGTGACGAGGAACGGGTTAGAGCACCGGCTGGTGTCCGATTTTCCTCATTTCCTGTCGGTGGGCGACGCGTTGGTGACCAATGACACCCGGGTGATCGCGGCGCGGCTGCATGGGTTTCGCCTGCGGCCGGCAGGGCCCGCCAAGATTGAAGTCTTGCTCCATCGCCGCCTGTCTCCCGAGCGTTATTCGGCGCTGGCGCGACCGGCGCGCAAACTGGCGGTGGGCGATGCTCTGGAGTTCGGGCCGCTCAAGGCCAGCGTCGTGGCGCGGGGCGAGGCGGGGGAGGCGGTAATCCAGTTCGTGCTTTCCGGCGCGGCGCTGGACCAAGCCATCGCGGCGCAGGGTGAGATACCGTTGCCGCCCTATATCGCGAGCAAGCGCGATGTCGATGAACAGGACAGCCAGGACTATCAGACCGTCTTTGCGCGCGAAGCTGGTTCGGTCGCCGCCCCCACGGCGGGCCTGCATTTCACGTCGCAATTGCTGGCCCGTCTGACGGGAAAGGGGGTCAGCCGCGAGGCCGTGACCCTGCATGTGGGCTTGGGCACATTCCTGCCGGTGACGGCCGAGGATACCGGCCAGCACAAGATGCATGCCGAGCGCGCGGTTCTGACGCCGGCCGCCGCCGGGCGCCTGAACGCGGTCCATGCGGCGGGCGGGCGCATTGCGGCTGCCGGGACCACCAGCCTGCGCACCCTGGAAAGCGCGGTGGACGCTGAAGGGCATCTTAAGGGTTATGATGGCGACACCGACATCTTCATCACGCCGGGTTATCGATTCCGAGCGGTCGACGTGCTGCTGACGAATTTCCATCTGCCGCGCTCCACCCTGTTCATGCTGGTTTCGGCCTTCATGGGGCTGGAGGTGATGAAGGCGGCCTATGCCGAGGCAATCGCCCAGGATTACCGATTCTATTCCTATGGCGATGCCTGCCTGCTAATCAGGCCGTCATGAGTGATTTCCGCTTTGAACTGCTGGGATGTGACGGCGCTGCCCGCACCGGCGCGATCCACACGCCGCGCGGTGACATCCGCACGCCCGCTTTCATGCCGGTGGGCACGGCGGCGACTGTCAAGGCCATGCTGCCGCAAAGCGTGCGTGACACCGGCGCCGACATCCTGCTCGGCAACACCTATCATCTGATGCTGCGGCCCGGTGCGGAACGCGTCGCCCGGTTAGGCGGCCTGCACAAATTCATGGACTGGCAGCGGCCGATCCTGACCGACAGCGGCGGCTTTCAGGTGATGTCGCTGGCGTCCCTGCGCAAGATCACGGAAGAGGGCGTGCGTTTTCAATCGCATATTGACGGGCATGCGGAATTCCTCTCGCCCGAACGGGCCATGGAAATCCAGCGGCTGCTGGGATCTGATATCCAGATGGTGCTGGACGAGTGTCCAGCTCTGCCGGCGGAAAAGCCGGTGATCGAAAAATCCCTCGCCATGTCCATGCGCTGGGCGAAGCGATCGAAAGACGCCTTCGGCCAGCAGACCGATGAGGAGAAGGTGGGGCGCGCCTGTTTCGGGATCGTCCAAGGTGGGACTTATGCTGACCTGCGCCAGCGGTCCGCCACGGAGCTGATGGAGATCGGCTTTGACGGCTATGCCGTGGGCGGCCTGGCGGTGGGCGAAGGGCAGCAAGCCATGTTTGAAACCCTGGACGCGACAGCGCCGCATTTGCCCGCTGACCGGCCGCGCTATCTGATGGGCGTGGGAAAACCCGATGATATCGTCGGTGCCGTGCTGCGCGGTATCGACATGTTCGATTGCGTGCTGCCGACCCGTTCGGGTCGCAACGGCCAGGCCTTCACCCGAACCGGCGCGCTCAATCTCAAGAATGCGCGCTTTGCGGAGGATACGGCGCCGCTGGATCCCGCCTGCGCCTGTCCGGCCTGCCGCCAGTTCAGCCGCGCCTATCTGCACCACACCGTCAAGTCAGGCGAAATCATCGCAGCCATGCTGCTGACCTGGCACAACCTGACCTACTATCAGGACCTGATGGGGCAGCTGCGCGGCGCGATTACTGAAGGCCGGCTAGAATCCTTCGTAGCCGGGTTCCGCAGAGCCTATGCGGCGCCCGAATCTTAGTTATCTTACTGTAATAACTGGATAAATTCACCACGAAGGCGGCGGCACCGTGTTGGAAACAGGTGCAAAACCTGTTATGCACCCCGCGGCTGTACCGTCATTATTTCGCGAAATTGCCTGGAGTTTTTTCTGTCATGTCGAACAAGGTCGCGCTCATCACCGGGATCACCGGTCAGGACGGCGCCTACCTCGCGGAATTCCTGCTCAAGAAGGGCTATATCGTTCACGGCATCAAGCGCCGGGCATCGTTGTTCAACACCGACCGCATCGACCATCTTTACCAGGACCCGCATGTCTCTGGTCGCAATTTCATCCTGCATTATGGCGACCTGACCGACACCTCCAACCTGATCCGGATCGTGCAGCAGGTTCAGCCGGACGAGATCTACAATCTGGGGGCACAGAGCCACGTCGCTGTCAGCTTTGAATCTCCGGAATATACCGCCAATGTCGACGGACTTGGCGCGCTCAGGCTGCTGGAAGCGATCCGCATCCTGGGGCTGGAAAAGAAGACCCGCTTTTATCAGGCCTCGACATCTGAGCTTTACGGCAAGGTCCAGGAAATTCCGCAGAAGGAAACCACGCCCTTCTATCCGCGCAGTCCTTATGCGGTGGCCAAGATGTATTCCTACTGGATCACGGTGAATTATCGCGAAGCCTATGGCCTCTATGCCTGCAACGGCATCCTGTTCAACCATGAGAGCCCGCTGCGCGGCGAAACCTTCGTCACCCGCAAAATCACCCGTGCTTTGTCGCGCATCAAGCTGGGACTGCAGGACTGCCTGTATCTGGGCAATCTCGACGCGTTGCGCGACTGGGGCCATGCCCGCGACTATGTCGAGATGCAGTGGCTGATGCTGCAGCAGCAGGAGGCGGAGGATTTTGTCATCGCCACCGGCAAGCAGCACAGCGTGGCCGAGTTCGTCGAACAGGCCGCCGCCGAGCTGGGGCTGGCGATAAGCTGGCGCGGTGAGGGCGAGAAGAAGGTCGCCGTGAACGACAAGGGCCAGGAGATCGTGCGGGTCGATCCGCGCTATTTCCGACCCACCGAGGTCGAAACCCTGCTGGGCGACGCCACCAAGGCCCGCGAAAAGCTGGGCTGGGTGCCGAAGGTGGATTTCCAGTCCTTGGTTACCGAGATGGTGCGCGAGGACCTGAAGGGCGCCGAGCGCGACGAACTGGTCAAGCGCCACGGCTTCTCAGCCTACGACTATCATGAATAAGGGCGACATCATCTATGTCGCCGGCCATCGCGGCCTGGTCGGTTCAGCCATCATGCGCGCGCTGGCGGCGGCCGGGCACACCCATGTCGTCACCCGCACCCATGCCGAATGCGACCTGACCGATGCGCGCGCCGTGGCAGCGCTGTTCGAGAAAGAGCGGCCGGCTTACGTTTTTCTGGCGGCGGCGAAGGTGGGCGGCATCCACGCCAACAACACCTTTCCCGGAGAATTCATCCGCGACAATCTGGCGATCCAGACCAACGTTATTCACCAGGCTTGGAAAAGCGGCATCCAGCGGCTGATGTTCCTGGGCAGCTCGTGCATATACCCAAAGGACGCGCGGCAGCCGCTGAAGGAAGAATATCTGCTCACCGGCCCGCTGGAAGCCACCAACCGGCCCTATGCGCTGGCCAAGATCGCAGGCATCGAGACCTGCTGGAGCTACAACCGCCAATACGGCACCAAATTCCTCGCCGCGATGCCGACCAACCTGTACGGACCGGGCGACAATTATCATCCCGAAAATTCCCATGTCATTCCGGCGCTGATCCGCAAATTTCACGAAGCGAAGGTTTCTGGCTCCCGCGAAGTGAGCGTCTGGGGCAGCGGCACGCCGCGCCGGGAATTTCTCTACAGCGACGACATGGCGGCGGCCTGTCTGTTCGTGATGAATCTTTCGGCCAGCCGCTTCGATCCTCTGCTGGGCAGCCATGGCGGTGATGCCTTTGACCCGCCGCTGATCAATATTGGGGTGGGCGAAGACCTCGCCATTCGCGAACTTGCCGAAATCATCGGTCAGGTCATCGGGTTTGAGGGCAAGATCGTCTTCGATGCCACCAGGCCCGACGGCACCATGCGCAAGCTGATGGATGTTTCCCGCCTGAACGGCTTGGGCTGGCGCGCCGCCAAGGACTTCCGGGAAGGGCTGGCGGACGCCTATGCGGCGTTTCTGGCGCAAGAACAGGCCGTTGCTTGAAACTGGCCTCCAGAAAGATCGCCGGGATTCTGGCCTACCTCCTGTTCCTGTTCGTGGTCGTCGAAATTGCGTTGCAGGTTTTCTATTATGTCACTGCCGGCGATTTCCTGTTTCGGCGTGTCGCTCTGCCGCTTTACCAAAGTGAGCAGTTCGCCGGCTTCCAGAACCGGCCCAACCTGTCCTTCGACCATCACACCAACGAATTCCGCGCGCGCTATTACACCAACAGCGCCGGCTTCCGCGTGCCTCGGCCCGGCATGGAGTATGCGGTCTCCAAGCCGGCCGACACCTATCGCATCATGCTGCTGGGGCCTTCCTTCGCCTATGGCTGGGGCGTGGAGTATGAAAAGAGTTTCGCGGCGTTGCTGCCGCGCTTCCTAGCGGAGCGCGGTTTTGCCAACGGCCGCAAGATCGAACTGATCGATGCGGGCGTGCCGGCCATGTATGCGGCGCCGCAGCGCATCTGGTACGAGCATGTCGGCAGGAAATACCAGCCCGATATGGTGATGCAGTTCGTCTATGGCTCCATGGCGGTGTCGAGCAGCACCACGCCGCGATTCGTTGTGGACGGCAGCGGCCACCTGACCGAAAAGGCGCTGACCGCGGGCCAACGCTGGCGTGAGCGGGTCAAGCAGTTCGCCACCGTGTTCTATGGCTGGATGGTCTGGACGGAACTGGACGCGCGGCTCAATGCCGGCGTCGGTACCCGCGACGCGCCCGTAGTCGGTGCCGGACGTGAACTGCATCAGACGTCAAGGTTCGACCCGCGCGGGCCGGAGGAGCGCGATGCCATCAAATTCTACGAACTTCTAGCAAAGACCGTGCGGGATTCTGGCGCGCAACTTGCGATTGTCTATTTCCCGCTGAGCTACGGCGTCCACCCGCAGGACGAAAGCCGCTGGCGGCACCTAGGTCTCAAGGATGTTCAGGCGCAGAAAGCCTATGACGCCGCCTTCATGCGCTATCTGAACAAGCGGGATATCCCGGGCATCGACATCTCGGACGCGCTGCGGCGCGCGGCCGGCAAGGATCGCCAGCGCCTGTACTACTGGCTCGACATTCACTGGACGCCGCAAGGAAATGCGGCGGCCGCCAGGGCTGTCTCTGCTGCCCTTTCGGGACGGTAATCGGTGGTGCCAAAGGCCAGAAAAATCACGTAAAAATCTGTGTAGATAGGAGTCCACCGCCCCCGCGGCACCCGCATGTTTACAGTTGGTCTGGCGGCGTTCTTTTCGCTTGTATTGGCAGGGCGACTGTCGCAGAAGGGCACCGCACGCCCGACATTTCGCGCAGATTTGAAAACAAATCGCGCAGGTTGGGTGATGGGAAGCGATGTGACGTCTGCGATCCCGGTGTGAGCCCATAGCTCAGTGGTAGAGCATCTGACTTTTAATCAGAGGGTCGATGGTTCGAAACCATCTGGGCTCACCAACTATACCAATGGCCTGAACTCCTGCGGCCGAAATTTCCGACCAAAAAATTTCAGCGTATCGCCTCGACGTAAAGCGACATTTGCGGATGGGTGCTGTCGAACTGTTCTGAACCACGCATAAGCACCGATGCCGACTGACCCCGTCCTGAACGATAGACATTGGTAAATCCGGCTTCGCGCAGGTAACGCATCACTTTATCGTGCGTCCACCACGAGATATGGCTGCTGGGATTTTTCGGGTCGTACGGGCACTGCCCCGTGAAGAAATCCAGCGAGCCTTCAAATCCCTTTTCCGCGATTATTTTCCTGATTTCGGCAGCATGATACTTGATCGGACTCGGCGCCTTGCTATGCGGGGCCAGTGGGGCCGCAACGTGGTCAAGCCACCTTTCCTCCAGCGCGACTGACCCGGGTGGCACAGTCCACAGGCCTTCATAGGATCCTGGCTCTTTATACCAGTTGTCCCAATAGAACCAGTCCGCATCCCCGCGCATCATGGCGCGAAATTCTGTCTCAGCATCCGGGCCCGTAGTGACCCGGATAATGCCACCAGGCTTTAATGCCCGGTAGGCATTGGAAAACAGGTTTCGAACGCCAGGCTCCTTGATATGCTCTATCGTGTGCGAGGTGTAGATGATCTCGGCCGTTCCGTCTTTGATCGGAAGGGGCCCCAGCGCCATCAGGTCGTACGGGACAAAGTCTCTTTGTGTGCCGCTATACCACTCACTGACATAATCGAGATTTGTCCAGTAGGGGTGCCAGAAAGTCTCCGAGCCGATATTGTAGAAAGGCTTTTCTTTCAAACGCTCCGGTGAATACAGGCATTCATACAAGGGAAGATTATACGGGCTGCGTTTCCGGGAAACGACTATGCCGGTGCGGGTTTCGATAAATTTACGTAAGCGGTTTAGCATGGTGCCTTATACCGTGTTGCGTCATACTAGCCAACAGAATGCAATGCTGTTGGATGGCATTGTTTTGGAGCCGTTGGAAGGCGAGTGAAATTCCACTTGGTCCTCTCCTTGCAAGAGTTTCTGGCATTATCTCAATCTACAGGGGCGGAATTGAGTACGATCAAAACTAGAATTTCTGAAGTTCTCATTATATCGGCCGTCACG
>CANKIV010000114.1 GCA_947482125.1 Alphaproteobacteria bacterium | reverse complement strand
GTTGATGACGGCGGTATAGCCGGCCACCTGGCTGCGCTGATTCTGCGCGATCGCGAAGATCGCACCATCATCGCGGGCGTTCGCGACTTTCAGACCGCTGTTGATCGCGGACTGGGTCTTGTCGAGCTCACCCTGGGTTCGGGTCAGGTACTGCAGCGCGATGGCCGCGCCGGTATTCGTGTTGACGCTGAATGACATTTTTGGTTCCCCACTTTTCCAAGGAGCGGGCGGGTGCCCGCAGACCTTTTGGTCCAGCACGAACGCAGGCAAGCCCCGTACCGGCGAATGCCCGGAATTAAATTAGCGGTTTTCTAAATATGGATTTTCCGGTTGCGGGCCAGAACTGGCGGAACGGCGCGTCCGCGTTTGGCGCGGATGGCCCGGCAAATTTTGCTTCCTTCAGCCTGAAAACAGGGGGATTTTATTCAAATGCCCGTTTCTGCTCTAACCGTCGCAAACTCCGGGCCAACGCATTCACGGGACTTGATCATGGCTGGCTTGACACCCGCGCCCGGCAAGGCGTGCGGCGACTGTTCGCTCTGCTGCAAGACCCTGGTGATCCCCGAGCTGAACAAGCCCAAGGACAGCTGGTGTCCGCACTACGCGCGCGGGCTCGGCTGCGACATATATAAAGACCGCCCGCCCTCCTGCCGCGACTTCTCCTGCCACTGGCTGATCGATTCCACCCTGGGGTCGGAGTGGAAGCCGAACAAATGCAAGATGGTGCTGCACGCCAGGGAGGACGCCCTGGCGGTGCATGTCGATCCCGGCGCGCGGCAACCCTGGCGGCGCGAGCCCTTCTATTCCCAGCTTCTGGAAAAATCCGCCCGCAATATCGACCGCGGCGCCATGGTGCTGGTGATCGAGCATGGCCGCACCACCATCATCCTGCCCGATCGCGGCGTTGATCTGGGCGTCATCGGCCCCGGCGATCAGATCGCTTTGGCCAAGACCATGACCCCCACCGGCCCTATCTGGCAGGCCCGCCTGGTCCGCGCCTGAAAAGCGCGCCGCAGAACACCGCAGTTGGCGCAGAAAGCGAGCAGGCTGCCTTTTATCGCGCTGTACTTATCGTGCGTTCGATCACTTCTGCTTCATCGGGATAACGCGGCCTGTCCAAAATCCCCAGATAATAATCCTTGCTCGGCAGCAGCTGGATCACCCGCTCCAGGGTGGGGAACGACGCCTCCGTCGTACCGGGCGGAACGTCTTGCACGGTACGGGTCAGGGTGGACTTGATGGTGTTGGCACGGATCGCGATGAACGCGTCCTTTCGCGCCTCTTCCGCCGCGATGACCGTGACGCCGACCGGCTTTTCCGGATCGACGACATAGGCCGGCATGGCAGTGATGCGGTAGGTGGAGGAAATGCCCATCTTCTCGCCAGTCCTGGGGTCGGGCATGCCGTCGGCATTGCGCTTGAGGGCATAATACAGCGCGACATGGTCTTCATGCTCGCGGATGCCCTGCTGGCCGCCGTCCTGGGCAAAAGTGTTTTCGGTGTAGAGTTCGCGCCAGTTGCGATAGCCGCCGATCAGGCCCTTGGCATTGCCGTCCGCGCCTATGTCGAGACGGATCTTGCCCTTGCGGAAATCGGCGTCGCCGGCATGGTCATAGAACCAGGCGAGGCGCGGCGCATGCAGCTCGGCGACCTGTTCGGTCTCGACCACGCCGCCGCGCACGCGCGCTTTCATCTTGGTATATTGTTCGGTCTTGACGATGCGATACGAGAAGTCGGCAGCGACGTCGCCGCGGGCGTTCTTGGTGATCTTGTCCGGTGAATAGCCGATCTCCAAAGTGGCATTGTCGTCGTTGTTCGGGTCCTTGTTGCCCGAGATGCGGATCACCATCGTGTACAATCCGCCCTGCATCTTGTCGTTGGCGCGCAGGTGCAAGGTGGCGTTGCCATTGCCGCGCCAGGGCGCGTCGCAGCCCCAGGCCTTGTAGAGGGCAAAGTCGATGCCCTTTTCGCCATCCTCGCCGACGAAATCGCCGGTGTCGGGATTGTTGTCCAGGTTGAAGCCGGTGGCGATCTTGCCGGTGACTTCGGGCTGGCCGGGATCTTCCGCCGCCCAGGGATTCACATAGGTCTCGATGCCGCGCTTCCAGCCGCGATAAGTGATGGCGCGGTTCCAGATCTGGAATCGTGTCTCCACCGGCGCGCGGACCTGGTCCAATCCCGGCGGCCGGGCGATGCTTTCGATCTCATACTGGCTGCGGAAGGGCTGCTTCAGCGCCACCTGGGTATTCTTGTCATTGGCGAAATGAACGCTGTTGCCATGAAGGCAATCCGAGCCCGGCTCGATGTCGCCGGCGCGTTCGAAACCGGCGCGGCCGCCATAGCGGAAGGCATACTCATAGGTGGCGACGACAAATCCGCGGCTCCAGGGCGCTGCGGTGGAAGGCTGGATCATGGCGGCCATCGCCGCAGTCGCCACCGAGCAAAGCAGAATGCGTTTTTGCAGGAACATGGTCGCCTCCATTGGCCAGGCTAGCGCCAGCCTTGGGCGAAACATCCGGCAATTCGCCCCGGCTGACAAGGATTCGTCCCCTGGCCGGTCCGGTTCCCTGCCGGCTCGCAGGAAACATCCAACATTTTCAGCGGGATAGATTCAGGATCGTCGGGTGATTTCGAACACGGCATGCGCGGCGGTCGCCGGGGGACGTGACACCAGGCCGTCGCGGCACACGCCGCCGATCTTTTCCATGGCGCGCCGGGAGCGCCGGTTCTTCCGCCCATGGTCGCGCCGAACGCCAGCATCGACTATAAGTCCTGAAAACGGCAAAGCCGATAACACTGGGGAGACAATCATGAAAATGCGTTTCGCGGCGGCCTTGATGATGACGGCAGGCCTTGGCCTGACGGCGGCGCATGCGGCGCTGACCGAAGTGGACACCCATGTGCTGGCCGCGCAGGAAGCGGCGGGCCTGGATTTCGCCGGCACCCTCAGCGTCTTGTGCATCCAGCCCTCCGACGGAACGGACCCCGGCGCCGCGGCGCGCGGCGCCAATGCCGGCAAGCCCCGGCCCATCCCGGCGCGCGACACCTGGTATGCCGAGCCCGCCAAGGTGTTCGACAATGTCTATTGGCTGGGCACCAAGTTTCATTCCAGCTGGGCGATCAAGACCAGCGCCGGCATCATCATCATCGACACGATGTTCAACTATGCCGTTGAAGACGAGATCGTGGGCGGCCTGAAAAAACTGGGCCTCAATCCGGCCGACATCAAGTATGTGATCATCAGCCACGCACATGGCGACCACGACCAGGGCTCCAAGCTGCTGCAGGACCGTTATGGCGCGCGCGTCGTCATGGCTGCCGCCGACTGGGACGCCACCGCCAAGGCGGTCAACATGGCCGGCGGACAACCCAGGCGCGACATCGAAGCGACGGACGGCCAGAAGCTGACCCTGGGCGACACCACCATCACCATCATCCAGACGCCGGGCCATACGCTGGGCACGCTATCCTACCTGATCCCGGTCAAGGACCATGGCAAGACGCTGGTGGCGGCCTATTCCGGCGGCATGGGCTTCAACTTCCCGCGCACTCCGGAGCGGTTCGACACCTACATCGCCTCGGCCAAGAAATTCGGCGACGCCGCCAAGGCGGCCGGGGCCAGCATCGTCTTCTCCAACCACTCCATGTACGACTTGGCCTGGACCCGCAGCCGCGTGGCGCGCAAGCCGGGCGAACCCAGCCCGTTCGTGGTCGGCGAGGAAGCGGTGGGGCGCTACTTCAAGGTGCTGGGCGAATGCGCCATGGCGGGGAAGCTGCGGCTGGCGAAGTAAGTTACTTCCGCCCGGTTTCGTCCATCCAGGCATAGAGCCGGCGGATGCCGCGTGGCTCCGCGCCCACATCTTCAATGTCGGGGAAGGATTTGGCGTGCGCCCGCAGGTCCACCCGTTTGGCGGCGTCATCGGGGGACACGCCCGCCGCGCGCAGTTTGGCAACCTGCGCCATCACATCACGCAGGTAAGCCTGGTAGGCGGTGACCAGCCCCTTGTCGGTGAAGGGCACGCCATGGCCCGGCAGGGTCACGGCCCAGTCCAGCCGGTTGAGCGCCCCAAGGGTCGCAATCCATTCGTCGAAAAAGGCGCTGCCCATATAGGCCAGGCGGCTTTCCATCAGGTCGCCGGTGGCGACGATGCGCTCCTTGGGCAGGAAGACCACGGTGTCGCCGCCGGTATGGCCGCGGCCCAGAAAGAGAAGCCGGATCTCGCGGGTGCCGCGATGGAGGACCAGCCTGTTGTTGTAGGTCAGGTTCGGCGGCGTCGGCCTGATCGCCTTGATGTCGCCGGTGAATTCCCTCAACGCGGCCTGGGCATCCGCCAGGCTCTTTTGCAGGGCGGCCTTGCGCGCCGGATTCGTTTCCGCATCCACCTGCTTCTGGAAGCGGGCGACCAGCACCCGGCCCGAATTGCGTGACGAGCTGTAGAATGGCTCGTTGTTCAGGATGTCGAACTTCTCGATGGCCTGGCGGACATAGTCATGCGCGATGATCTGGACCTCAGGACCGAAGACCGAATTGGCGTCGGTGTGATCGTAATGCCAGTGGGTGTTGATCACGGTGCGGACGGGCTTGCTGGTCAGGCCCTTGAGGTCCGCCAGCAGGGCATGCGCCGCCCGTGGGGTGGTCGGGCTGTCGACCAGCACAACGTCATCCTTGTTGACGATCACGACCAGGTTGGCGCCGAAGAAGGGATTGCTGCCGAAGGGAAAGGGCGTGCCGTTCAGTTCCGGCGAGGCGTAATAGACGCCGTCGGCGATTTTTTCGAACTTGTAATACTTGCCCTGCACCACCGGATACGGCGCAGCCTTTTGCGCCCGGGCGCCGCCGGTCAGACACAGAAGACCTATGCAGAAGGCGAGAATGGCTGTGCGAGAATTCATGGTGGGCCTCTCGAAGCTGGTTGTCCTCAGGCAGACGGCAGGCGGAAGGCGAGCATTTCGGCGGGGAAGCTGGGGCCGCCGATGGTCAGCACGATATATTGGCGCCCGCCCAGCATGTAGGTCATGGGCGAGCCCACCTGCGGCGCGGGCATGTAGACGGCGCCGCGATCCTCGCCCGTCTTCTTGTCATAGGCGCGCAGCATGGCGCCGCGCTTGCCGTTCGGTGTGGTGGCGAAACCGGACTCGCCGCAGATCACCAGCGACTTGGTGACGGTGGGACCGATCAGACCGGGGCGGCCGGTGCGCGGAATCTTCAGGCCCTTCAGCGCCGGATGGTTCTTGATGGCATCGGGCGTGTCGCCATGGGCGACCTGCCAGGTGATGTCGCCCTTTTCCAGATTGGTCGCGGTGATGCGGCCATAGGGCGGCTTCATCAGCGGCAGGCCGTCGATGGTGAGCACGCCGGGGCGGAATTCATTCGCGCCTGCCGCAGCCGCGGGCGCCGCTGCATTGGCGACCGCCGTGGGCGGAGCCAGATATTCCGCGCCGCCCTGGATCGCCGCCGCCCGGGTGGGCGGGGCCCCGATGGTGCCGCGGATATAGTCGGAATTCGTGAAGCTGGGATTGCCCGGCAGCAATCCGCCCACCGCCACCACATTTTCCGAGAAGGTGTAGACCGTGTGGGTTTCGGGGTCATAGCAGCCGCCGGCCCAGTTGGTGCCGCCCTGGGTGGCAAGCGCCACCAATGTGCCCCAGGTGCCGTCGGCCTTGGAAAGCGAAGGCGGCGTATAAAGCGGCCCGCTGCGGTAATGCGACAGCAGCCTGAGCGCCTTGGCATGCAGTTCGGGCGTGAAATCGATGACGGTGGAGGCATCGACATCCTGCACGTCATAGGCCGGCGGCTTGCTGGGGAAGGGCTGGGTGGGCGAATACCATTCGCCCGGCACGTCGCCCTTGGGCACGCGCTTTTCCGGGATCGGCCAGATGGGCTTGCCGGTCTCGCGGTTCAGCACATAGAGGAAGCATTGCTTGCTGGGCTGGGCCAGCGCCTTCACGATCCTGCCGTTGTGGGGAATGTCGCACAGGATCGCGGCGCAGGGCACGTCGCGGTCCCAGATGTCATGATGGACAAGCTGGTAGTGCCAGCGGCGCTTGCCGGTTTCCAGCTCGACCGCGACGATGCAGTTGCTGAACAGGGTGTTGCCCTGGCGGCGGGTGCCGGATTCGTCGGCGGAAGGGATTTCGATCCCCAGATAGGCCAGGCCCAGTTCTTCATCGACCGAGATTTGCGCCCAGCAGCCGGTGTTGGTGGCGGCTTCCGCCTCGCCCGCGCGAATCCAGGTGTCGTAACCGAACTCGCCCTTCAGCGGGATGGTGTGGAAGATCCAGAGCCGCTTGCCCGTCTTCACGTCGAAGCCGCGAACATAACCCTTGGTGCGCGGCTTGTTGCCCGGAACGCTGCCCGACGCATGGGCCGCGCCGATGATCACCACATTGCGCGCCACGCAGGGCGTGGCATGCAGGCCGATCTCGCCGCCCAAGGGATCGATCACCTGATCCATGTTCTGCTTGAGATCGACCACGCCATTGTCGCCGAAGCCCGGGACGGTGAGACCGGTCCGGGCGTCCAGCGCCACCAGCTGATAGCCGGGCGTGACATAGAGGATGCGTTCGTCGCTGCCGTCGGTCCAATAGGCAAGCCCCCGCCCGGAATACTGGCGCGGCGAGACGCGGGCGCGTTCGCCCTCGTCTTTCCGGAACATCCACAGCAGCTCGCCATTGGCGGCATCGACGCAGACCACGTCGCGGCGCGAACCGGCGGTGGTGTAGAGCCGTCCCTTGATGACCAGGGGCGTCGCCTCCCAGGTATATTCCGGGCGCGATCCCAGCATGTGGGAGGGCAGACGCCAGGCGATTTCCAGCTTGTCGAAATTGGAGGCGTTGATCTGGTCCAGCGGCGCATAGCGGGTGTTGGCGAGGTCGGCGGCATAATGGCGCCATTCGGTATCGGCCACGCCTTGCGCCCGCGCCGGCAGCCCGGTCATCACCAAAGCCACCGCCGTCGAAGACAGCATCGTGCGCCGTGTCAGGAATGACATGCCTACCCCTCCCCATTGAGAATCTGTCATCCCGGTATGCCGTATGGGAAGCTGATCCTTCTCACCTGTCGGGAGCTTAGCTGTAAAGCGCGCCCTTATCGATACCCATTCAATCCATGGGATGTCGCTGGCGTTTTAAAACATTCCCGTCAGGGTCTGAGGGCGCGCATGACATCGCGCCAGGACACCAGCTTGAAGTTCTGTGCCGCGGGGGAATTGTCGCCATCCTGGGCGACAAACAGGCCATCTGGATAATCCGCGCCGAAGAAACCCGCGGCCACGGCGATACCGTCGGTTTCCTGCGTCGCGCCGAATGGACCGGCGACGATGCGGAAGCGTCCCGCCGGCGTCATGCCGGGAAGCGAAAACAGAGCATAGGCATTGTCGCCCTGGCTGGAGGCGATCAGGAAGCCGCCTCGGCGTCCGGCCGGCAGCAAGGCCAAACCCTCGACATCCGCAACCAGGTGCGTGTTGTCCACCGGAGCGACCAGGCG
>CANKIV010000113.1 GCA_947482125.1 Alphaproteobacteria bacterium | reverse complement strand
GCGCCCGCGGCGGGTTGATTGACGAACTGGCGTTGAAGGCGGCGCTGGACAACGGCCATGTCGCCGGCGCGGCGCTGGACGTGTTCGAGACCGAACCGGCCAAGGAAAACATCCTGTTCGGCAACGAGAAGGTCGTGGCGACGCCGCATCTGGGCGCCTCCACCACCGAAGCACAGGAAAATGTGGCGCTGCAGGTGGCCGAGCAGATTTCCGACTACCTGCTGACCGGGGCCATCACCAATGCCCTGAACATGCCGTCGATCTCGGCCAGCGAGGCGCAGAAGGTGCGGCCGTGGATTTCCCTTGCGGAAAAGCTGGGCTCCTTCGCCGGCCAGCTCACCGGCACCAGCCTGACGGCGGTGGAGATCATCTATGAAGGCACGCCGTCCATGCTCAACACCCGCGCCTTGACCCAGGCGGCGCTGGCCGGGCTGCTCAAGCCCATGCTGTCGGACGTCAATATGGTCAATGCCCCGGTGGTGGCCAAGGAACGCGGCATCAAGGTCAGTGAAACCCGCAGGGACGCGCAGGGAATCTATGAAGGCTATATCAAGATCGTGGTGACGATGGGCGACTCGACGCGCCGCGTCGCCGGGACCGTCTTCTCGGATGGTCGCCCGCGCCTGATCCAGATAAAGGACATCAACCTGGATTCCGGCTTCGCGCCGCACATGCTTTACATCGTCAATGAGGACAAGCCGGGCTTCATCGGCAAGCTGGGCACCATGCTGGGCGACGCCAAGGTCAATATCGCCAACTTCACGCTTGGCCGCAGCGCGCCGGGACAGGATGCGATTGCCCTGATCGAGGTGGACGGACCGGTACCGGAAGCGGTGGCCGAGGCGGTCGCGAAACTTCCCCAGGTGAAACACGCCAAGCCATTGGCGTTCTAAACACAAAACAAAAAGGGCGCCTCACGGCGCCCTTTTTTATTCAGCATTTTCATTCAGGCATTGCCGGAATCGGCAGGCACTCCATCACCTCGACGCTGTCGCCGGGAAAGATGGAGAAGTGCGGATGGCCCTCGAAGAGTTTCGCGGCCGCCTCATGGCTCTGGGCCTGCACGATAATGTATCCGGCCATGCGGTTGCGGATGTCGGTGATGCCGTCCGGTCCGATCTTCTTGGTCTTGCCCAAGGGGCCGCCGGCCGTCACCACCGACGCGGCATTGTCGGCCATCCATTTGTGCCAGGCCGCCATGCCGCGTGCGATGGTTGCCGTGTCGGGCCGCTCTGCCACCGGCTCCATGGCACCCATGTAAATTCCAACAAAGCTTTTCATGGAAACCTCCGTCAGGTCCTGCCGGCCTTGGCGATCGCCTCGTGATGGCGGATCACTTCCTTGACGATGAAGTTCAGGAACTTCTCCGCGAAGTCCGGGTCCAGCTTGGCCTTCTCCGCCAGCTCCCGCAGCCGGGCAATCTGGGCCGCCTCACGCGAGGGATCGGCGGGCGGCAGGTCATGGCTGGCCTTGTACTCGCCCACCGCCTGGGTGCATTTGAAACGCTCCGCCAGCAGATGGATCAGTGCCGCGTCGATATTGTCGATACTGTCTCGCAGGCGCAGCAGGTCGGGATGGGTCATGGCAATCTCTGGGGCAAGCTTCCGGTTTCGCCGCCATCGCGGGCCGCCATTGTTTAAGCCAAGCCCGGGCCGACGCCAAGAACCGACATGGCCCGTACCGTCCCATCTCGCGACTTTTATCGCCCGCCCAAAAATGCTCTAACCCGCCCTATGAAGACCGTGGAGCGTATCGTTGCATTTTGCTGCCGCTGGCCCCTGACGGTCATCGCGCTGTCGCTGCTGCTGGCGGCGGGCGGCGCCTGGTACACGACCCAGAATTTCGCCATGAACACCGACAGCGAGCAGCTGATCGACGCCAAGGTGGGCTGGCGCATGCGCCAGGCGCGCTTCGACGCCGCCTTCCCGCAAAAGACCAACCTGACGGCGGTGGTGATTGACGGCAAGACGCCGGAACTGGCCGAATCCGCCGCCGCCCGGCTGACCGAAAAACTGCAGGCCAATCCCGCCCTGTACACCAGCATCCGCCGCCCCGATGGCGCCTTCTTCAACCAGAACGGGCTGTTGTTCCTGTCGCTGGACGAAGTGCGCAGCACCACCCAGCAATTGATCAAGGCGCAGCCCTTCCTGGGCGGGCTCGCCGCCGATCCGTCGCTGCGCGGGATCATGACGAACCTCAACACCGTGCTGCTGGGCGTGAGCGCGGGCGAGGCCAGTCTGGCCGATATCGACAGGCCAATGGCGCGCTTTGCCGACGTGTTCGGTGCAGCGGCGCAGGGCAAGACCGACTTCATGTCCTGGCGCTCGCTGATCACCAATGCGCCAGCGCGACCCGAGGAACTCCGCCGCTTCATCGAAATAAAGGCGAAGCTGGACTTCAATGCGCTGGAGCCGGGCGCCGAAGCCAGCAATGGCATCCGCGCCGCCGCGCGCGCCTTGAAGCTGACGCCGGAACATGGCGTGACCGTGCGGCTTACCGGATCGGTGCCCCTGGCGGATGAGGAATTCGCCACCATCGTCGACCGCGTCGGATTGATGGTGGGGGCGATGATGGGCGGCGTGCTGCTGACCCTTTGGCTGGCGCTGCGCTCCTTCAAGATCATCTTTGCCATCCTGGTGACCTTGTTCGTGGGACTGGCCATCACCATGGGCGCGGGCCTGATGCTGGTGGGCGTCTTCAACATCATCTCCATCGCCTTCATCGCCCTGTTCGTGGGACTGGGCGTGGATTTCGGCATCCAGTTCGCGGTGCGCTACCGCCACGAGCGTCATCATGACGGCGAACTGGCGCCGGCCCTGATCGCAACCGGCTATGGCGTGGGGATTCCGCTGGCGCTGGCCGCCGCCGCCACCGCGGCCGGATTCTTCTCGTTCCTGCCCACCACCTATACCGGCGTTGCCGAGCTGGGGAAGGTGGCGGGCATCGGCATGATCGTCGCCTTCCTGCTGTCAATCACGATGCTGCCGGCGCTGCTGATGCTGCTCAATCCGCCCGGCGAGGACGAAGATGTCGGCTTCAGGTCACTGGGGCCGCTGGACGATTTCATGACCCGCCACCGCAGGCGGGTGATCCAGATCGCCGCTGTCGCGGGCGTGATCTCGCTGGGACTGACGACCCTTGTCCAGTTCGATTCCAATCCGCTGAACCTGCGCAGTCCCAAGGTGGAATCGGTTTCCACCCTGCTGGACCTGATGAAGAATCCGCAGACCTCGCCCAACACCATTGATGTGCCCGCCTTCTCGCTGGTGGTCGCGGACGAGCTGCGCGACCGCATCGCCCAGGGATCGCTGGTGGCGCAGGCCATCACCCTGTCCAGCTTCGTGCCGGACAGGCAGGCGGAAAAAGCGGCGCTGATCGCCGACGCCAATTCGCTGCTGGACGCCACCATCAATCCGTTTGAAATCGCGCCCCCGCCCAGCGATGCGCAGGTTGTTGCGGCTTTCCGGGATACCGCGCAGAAGCTGCGCACCGCCGCGGGCAGCAATCAGACCGGACCGGCGAACAATGCCCGCCGCCTGGCCGCGAGCCTGGACGCGGTGGTGAAGGCAGGCCCGTCCGCCCGCAGCCACGCCGAAGATGCCTTTGTGCCCGGCCTCAAGACCATGCTGACCCAGGTTGCCACCTCCCTGAAAGCCGCACCCTTCACCGTCGACACCATACCCGCCGACATCCGCACGGACTGGGTTGCCAAGGACGGCACTGCGCGCATCCAGGTTTCGCCCAAGGACACCAGCAACGAGCCCGCCGCCCTGTCGGCTTTTTCGGACCAGGTGTTGCGCATCGCGCCCCAGGCCACGGGCGCCCCGATCTCGATCCGGGAATCGGGCAAGACCATTGTCGGCGCCTTCACCGAAGCGGGCATCCTGTCGCTGGTCGTCATCACAATCCTGCTGGCGCTGGTGCTGCGCAGTTTCCATGACGTGCTGATGACCCTGGCGCCGCTGGTGCTGACATTCCTGCTGACTTTGGCAACCTGCGTGCTGCTGGGATTGCGGCTCAACTTCGCCAACGTCATTGCCCTGCCGCTGCTGCTGGGCATCGGCGTGGCGTTCAACATCTATTTCGTTGTGGCCTGGCGGCACGGCCAGCGCTGCTTCCTCGCCTCCAGCCTGACCCGCGCCGTGATCTTCTCGGCCGCCACCACCGCGTCAGGCTTCGGCACGCTCTGGCTCAGCATCCATCCGGGCACCGCCAGCATGGGCGAACTCTTGATGATTTCGCTGGGCTGGACCCTGGCGATGACCCTGTTCCTGTCGCCCGCGCTGATGGGGCCGCCGCCCCACACGCTGCAGATGCACGATCCTGAGGTCTAAAGAGCCAGCTTAAATTGGCGAGCGCCGCAAATCGCGGCGCGACCATCCACATCCGACGGCTTCCTTCCCCCGCGAGCGAAGCGACGAGCGGGGGGAAGGTGTCGCAACGAGATCTCGGCGAAGCCGAGTCGAGTTGCGACGGATGGGGGCAACTTAGAAAAAGCGAGCCTAGCCCAACATCTGGTCTGTCAGCGCATTAATGCGCTTCGTCAGACCGGAAGCTCCGCCCGAGGCGAGCGTACTGGCGAAATCCGAGCGCTTCTGCGCCATCTGGCTGATATTTCCCGCCAGATAGACGTCGGTGATCTTCCAGTCGCTGCCCACCTGGTGGGTGCGGTAATTGAAAGCGATGGTCTCGCTGCTGGTCTTCATCGTGGACTTGACGAACCGGTCGCTGCCGCGGGCGATGGAAGCCGGCTCGACGGTGAATTTCTCGCCGCTGAAGGAATCAAAACTCTTGGCATAGTTGGCGACCGTCATGCGGGTGAAGGCTTCGGTCAGCGCCTTCTTGTCGGCGTCCGACATGGCGGCGAAGCTGGGACCGACGGCGGTGGCGGTCATCGCGGGCATGTCGAAGGCCTTTTCCACCGCGGGGCGGAGCTTGTCATAGCGGCCCTTGGCGCTGCCGCCCATTTTCATCGCGGCGGTCAGGGTGTCGTAGAAGCCCTGCACCTGGGCGGCGGACGCATCGGCGGCCTGCGCCTGGGCGGGCTGGGCGGAAATGGTGAGGGCGGCGGGGGCGGCGGCCAGCATCAGGGCCACGGCAAAGGATTTCAAAATACGGCTCATCAAAAACTCCCTATGCCCTCGTGTAACGCATGACGGGCAAAATATGGTGCCGAATGACGGCAAAATTCCGCCCAATTTGGGCTGGGTTCAGGCGTCTCTGTCCAGCAGGAAAAAGGGCAGCGCCGACAATTCCGGCGCCCGCGCCGCATGGGGTCCCAGCGCTTCAACCGCGCGGATGGCGCGTTTTTCAGCTTCGCGGCGGGCGCCGTCCAGGCCCAGCAAGGTTACCAGGGTCTGCTTGCCCATGTCGGCATCCTTGCCCACCGCCTTGCCGGTTTTTTCGGCCGTCGAAGTCACGTCCAGCAGGTCGTCCGTGATCTGGAACACCACGCCCATCTCTTCGGCATAGGATTTGAGCCGGGCGCGGTCTTCAGCCGACGCCCCGCCCAGGATCGGTCCCGCCTCGCAGGAGAATTCGAACAGCTGGCCGGTCTTCAGCCGCTGCAGGTTTATGACGTCCTCGATACCAAACGTCTCATTGGCGAGCATGTCGATGATCTGGCCGCCGATCATGCCGCCATGGCCCGACGCTTCCGCGAGCCTCGCTATAAGCGCGCAGCGCACATCGCCGCTGGGATGGGTGCGAGCGTCGCTGAGGATCTCGAAGGCGATGGTGAGCAACGCGTCGCCCGCCAGCACCGCCGTCATCTCGTCAAAGGCGATGTGGGTGGTGGGACGGCCGCGGCGCAGGTCGTCGTCATCCATGCAGGGCAGATCGTCATGCACCAGACTGAAGGTATGCAGCGCCTCGATGGCGGCACCGACCCGCAAGGACCGCGAATCATCCACCCCGAACAGCCGCGCGGAATGCAGCACCAGAAAGGGCCTCAGGCGCTTGCCCCCCGCCATGATGGCGTAGCGCATCGCCTCCTGGACCCGTGCCTGGGGTCCGGCGGGGGTGGGCAACACCGCGTCCAGGGCCGAATCCACCAGTTTGGCGCTGGCGGCGATGGCCGCAGGCAGCCCGCCGATACCCGCCTGGGCCGCCCTTTTCACATTGTCTGACACGATATTACCCCATGGGGCCCGCAGGCCCGGTCCGGCTGCGCTTTTAGCCCCGAAACCCGCGCTTTTGCCAGCCCGTTCTGGCGCCGCTTTGGGCTTGGGTTCCAGGCCCTGCCGGGCTATGTCCCGGGTGCTGTTACCCATACCGGCTAAAGGGTTGCACCCCCCAAGCCAATACGGGACAATGGCATGTTGCAGTGCCGCGAGCGGGGGCTTAGGTGCTGCCGGGAGCGCCAGCCGAGGTTTTAGACGAGCGATGCGAGTTATCCTTGCCCAGCCACGCGGCTTCTGTGCCGGCGTCGTGCGCGCCATCGATATCGTCGAAAAGGCGCTCGATAAGTATGGCGAGCCCGTCTATGTCCGCCACGAGATCGTGCACAACAAGCATGTCGTGAACACCCTCAAGAGCAAGGGCGCGCGTTTCGTCGAGGAACTGGACGAAGTGCCCGAAGGCGCCGTCACCGTGTTCAGCGCCCATGGCGTGCCCCAGTCGGTGATCAAGACCGCGCAGGACCGCGGCCTTCCCGTCCTGGACGCCACCTGCCCGCTGGTTTCCAAGGTGCACAACCAGGGCAAGCGTTACGTCGCCCATGGCCGCACCCTGATCCTGATCGGCCATGCCGGCCATCCCGAAGTCGAAGGCACCAAGGGCCAGGTCGGCGCCCCGGTGCATCTGGTGCAGGACGAAGCCGATGTCGGCAAGCTGGACATCCCCATCGCCACGCCGGTCGCCTATATCACCCAGACCACGCTTTCGATCGACGACACCAAGGGCATCATCGTCGCGCTGAAGAAGCGTTTCAGCGACATCGTCGGCCCCGAGACCAGCGACATCTGCTACGCCACCCAGAACCGCCAGACCAGCGTGCGCGAACTGGCCAAGCTGGCGGATGTGATCCTGGTGGTGGGCGCGGCCAACAGTTCGAACTCCAACCGGTTGCGCGAAATCGGCATCGAGGAAGGCATACCGTCCTACCTCATCAATGACGGCAGCGAATTGAAGGCGGAATGGGTGCGCGGCAAGAAGGTGGTCGGCCTGACCGCCGGCGCGTCCGCCCCCGAAGAGCTGGTGCGCCATGTCATCGAAGCCCTGGGCGAAATCGAAGACGTGGAAGTGGAAACGATGGACGGCAAGAAGGAACATATCGAGTTCCGCCTTCCCGCCGAGCTGAGGGCTTAAGTCATGGGACTTCCGTTTCGCCAGGCCGCCAAGATCGGCGCCTATGTGGTGAAGAAGCAGCTGTCGGGCAAGAAGTACCCGCTGGTGCTGATGCTGGAACCGCTGTTCCGCTGCAACCTGGCCTGCGCCGGCTGCGGCAAGATCGACTATCCCGACGAAATCCTGAACCAGCGCATGTCCTATCAGGCCTGCATGGACGCGATCGATGAATGCGGCGCCCCGGCCGTCTCCATCGCCGGCGGCGAGCCCCTGCTCCACCGCGACATGGCCCGGATCGT
>CANKIV010000112.1 GCA_947482125.1 Alphaproteobacteria bacterium | reverse complement strand
ACGCCCGACCCCGTGGAAATTCACGAACTGCTGGCCAGGCTGAAGGCCGATGGCGTCGAGCATCTGGCCATCGAGGCATCCAGCCACGGCCTGGACCAGCATCGGCTGGACGGCGCGGTGATATCGGCCTGCGGCTTCACCAACATCACCCGCGACCACATGGATTATCACCCCACCTTCGATCACTATCTGGCGGCCAAGCTGCGGCTGTTCGGCGATGTGGTGAAGGATGGCGGCGTGGCGGTGGTCAATGCCGATGCCGAGCATGCCGATGCCTTCATCGCCGCCGCCAAGGCGCGGGGACTGAAGCTGATCACCGTCGGCCGCAAGGGCGACACCATCCGTCTGGACCGCCGCGAGGACCGTGGCGGCGCCCAGGCGCTGACCCTGCATTACCAAGACAGGATTTTCTACGTCGAACTGCCGCAGGCCGGCGACTTCCAGGCGTCGAACGCGCTGGTGGCTGCCGGGTTGGCGATTGGCCTGGGCGAAGACGCCGGAAAGGTTTTCGCGGCGCTGGAACATCTGAAGGGCGCGCCCGGGCGGATGGAGAAGGTCGCCTTTGCCGCCAGCGGCGCGCCGATCTATGTCGATTACGCCCATACCCCCGACAGCCTTGAAAAGATCTTGCAGGCGCTGCGGCCCCACACCGCCAATCGCCTGCATATCGTGTTCGGCTGCGGCGGCGACCGCGACAAGGGCAAGCGCCCCCTGATGGGCGCGGTGGCGGTGGCGCTGGCCGACGACGTGATCGTTACCGACGACAATCCCCGCACCGAAGACGCGGCCACCATCCGCGCCGAGATTCTTGCCGCCGCCAAGGGCGCGCGCGAGATCGGTGATCGTGCCGAGGCCATCCTGTCCGCCGTCACGGCGCTGAAGGCCGGTGACGTGCTGGTGATCGCCGGCAAGGGCCATGAAACCGGCCAGTATATAAAGGGCGAAGTGCATCCCTTCTCGGACCGCGAACAGGCGCTGAAGGCGGCCCTGGCTCTGGGGGGGCGCGCGGCATGAGCCTGTGGACCGCTCCCGAAGCCGAAACCGCCACCCTGGGCAAGGCCAGCCGCGATTTTGAAGTGTCGGGCCTGTCGATCGACACCCGCACCCTGAAAGCCGGCGACCTGTTCGTGGCGCTGAAAGGCGACAATCGCGACGGCCATGATTTCGTGAAGGCGTCGTTCGACGCCCATGCCGGCGCGGCCTTGGTCACGCACACGCCCGACGGGGTGACCGGTCCGCTGCTGACCGTGGCCCACACCCAGCGCGCGCTCGAAGACCTGGCGCGCGCCGCCAGGGCCCGCAGCAATGCGCGGATTCTGGCGGTCACCGGCAGCGCCGGAAAGACCACCACCAAGGAAATATTGCGCCTGGCCTGCAACGCCCTGGGCCGCACCCATGCCAGCGCCGCCAGCCACAACAATCACTGGGGCGTGCCGCTGAGCCTGGCGGCGCTGCCGCGCAACGCCGAATACGGCATCTTTGAAGTGGGGATGAATCACTTCGGCGAGCTGCGCAATCTGGTCGGCTTCGTGCGTCCGCATGTGGCGCTGGTCACCACCATCGCCCCCGCCCATCTGGAATTCTTCGGCAATTGCGAAGCCATCGCCGACGCCAAGTCGGAAATCTTCGAAGGCGTCGAGCCGGGCGGCGCGGCGCTGATCCCGTCGGACTCCCCCTTTGCCGCCCGCCTCGCCATGCGCGCCCGGCAGGCGAAGGTGTCGCGGATCGTCAGCTTCGGCGCCCATGGCGATGCCAGGCTCCTCTCTTTCACGCCCGACGGCGAGGGCATGCGGCTCAAGGCCGACATCATGGGCGTTGTGGTGGACTGCCTTGTCGGCGCGCCGGGCGCCCATATCGCGCAGAACGTCGTGGGCGCCCTGGCGGCGGTGGCGTTGCTGGAAGGCGATGTGCTGAACGCCGCCGCGCAATTGAAGAACTTCACCGCCCTCAAGGGCCGGGGCGCGCGCTTCGATGCGGGCGGCATCACCGTGATCGACGAAAGCTACAACGCCAATCCGGCCTCCATGGCGGCGGCGCTGGCGCTGCTTGGCGCAGCAAAGGGCCGCAGGATCGCGGTGCTGGGCGACATGCTGGAAATGGGCGAGGGCGGCATGGCCCATCATGCCGGTCTTGCAGCACCCATCGCCGCGGGCAAGGTGGACCTGGTTTTCGCCAGCGGCGCGCAGATGAAGGCGCTGTGGGATGCGTTGCCCGAGGCGCAGCGCGGCGCCTATGCCGAAAATTCCGCAGGTCTCGCGCCGCAGGTCATGGCGGCGGTCAAGCCGGGCGACACGGTGCTGGTCAAAGGCTCCAACGGTGCGAAAATGTCGTTGATCGTCGAAACGCTGAGGGGAGCGGGTTGAGATGCTTTATTATCTGTCGCTTCTGACCCAGACCGAGGAACTCGCCTTCTTCCGCCTGTTCCGCTACCTCACCTTCCGCTCCGGCGCGGCGGTGGTGACGGCGCTGCTGTTCGCCTTCCTGATCAACCCCATGCTGATCCGCTGGCTGAAGGTCAAGCAGGGCAAGGGCCAGCCCATCCGAGCCGATGGTCCCGCCCGCCACATCATCGAAAAGGCCGGCACCCCCACCATGGGCGGCATCCTGATCCTGATCCCCTGGATCGGCGCCACCCTGTTATGGGCGAACCTCTCCAATCCCTATGTCTGGATCGCGCTGCTGGTGGTCGGCAGCTTCGGACTGCTGGGCTTCCTGGACGACTATTACAAGGTGACCAAGCGTACCTCCGACGGGCTGACCAGCCGCTCGCGTCTGCTGATCGAATTCGGTGTCGCGGCCCTCGCCACCTGGCTGATCATGCAGGTCCAGGCGCCCGGCCTGTCCGGCATCCTGACCGTGCCGTTCCTGAAAACCGTGCTGCTGCCGTTCGGGCTTTTCTTCCTGCTGGTGGGCGGCATTGTCATTGCCGGCGCCGCCAATGCGGTGAATTTCACCGACGGGCTCGATGGGCTCGCCATCGTGCCGGTGATGATCGCGGCGGCCACCTTCACCCTGATCGTCTATCTGGTGGGCAACGAGGTTTTCGCCGCTTACCTGCAGATTCCCTATGTCGCCTATACCGGCGAGCTGGCGGTATTCCTGGCGGCGCTGGTCGGCGCCGGGCTGGGCTTTCTCTGGTACAACGCCCCGCCCGCCGCCATTTTCATGGGTGATACCGGTTCGCTGCCGCTGGGCGGCGCGCTGGGCGTCGTCGCCGTCGCCGTCAAGCATGAGATCGTGCTGGCGCTGGTGGGCGGCCTGTTCGTGGTCGAGACCGTGTCGGTGATCGTGCAGGTGGTGTCGTTCAAGCTCACCGGCAAGCGCGTCTTCCGCATGGCGCCCATCCATCATCATTACGAACAGCTTGGCTGGACCGAGCCCACCATCGTGATCCGCTTCTGGATCGTGGCGGTGGTGCTGGCCCTGCTGGGTCTCGCAACCCTGAAGCTGCGGTAAGGCCATGATCCCCAGCCGCGCCTTCGCCAATCGAACCGTCGCCGTCTTCGGCCTGGCCCGCACCGGGCTGGGCGCGGTGCGTTCGCTGGTGGCGGGCGGCACAAATGTCATTGCCTGGGATGACGACAGCGCAGCGCGCGACCTTGGCGGCCAGGAAGGCGCCGATATCATGCCCTGGCGGCAATGGCCGTGGGAAAAGATCGCCGCCTTGGTCCTGTCGCCTGGCGTACCGCTGACCCATCCCAAACCGCATGGCGTGGTGGGACATGCCAATGACGCCAAGGTTCCCGTGATCGGTGATGTGGAATTGTTCGCCCGTGAAATCCGCCCCGATCCCGACGCGCCCGGCAAGGCCCCGGTGATCGCCATCACCGGCACCAACGGCAAATCCACCACCACCGCGCTGGTGGGACACATATTGAAGGCCTGCGGCTTTGACGCCCAGATCGGCGGCAATATCGGCAAGTCGGTGCTGGAGCTCGCCCCGCCCGGACCGAAAACAATTTACGTGCTGGAAATGTCCAGCTTCCAGATCGACCTGGCGCCCGGGCTGAAACCGGACGTGACCTTGCTGTCCAACCTGTCGCCCGATCATATCGACCGCCATGGCAGCATGGACAATTATGCCGCCATCAAGGCGCGGCTTCTCAGGCAGACGGCGAAGGACGGCCAGGTGGTCGCTGGCGTCGATGACGATTACTCCTCTTCCATTTTCACCCAGCTTGCCGCCGCCGCCAGGAACAAGGCCATTGCGGCGGCCCATCCGGTGTCGGTGGGCAAGGTGCTGGGGCGCGGGCTGTTCGTGGTGGAAGGCGCGCTCTATGACGCGCTGGGCGGACGCGCCGTCAAGGTGATGGACATGGCCGAGGCAACCCATCTGCCCGGCGCGCACAACTGGCAGAATGCGGCGCTGGCCTTCGGCGCGGTAAAGCCCTTCATTGCCGACACACGGCAGATCACCGCCGCCATCGCCAGCTTCCCCGGACTGGCGCATCGCATGGAAGATGTCGGCCATGTCGGCAAGGCAGTCTTCATCAACGATTCCAAGGCCACCAATGCCGACGCCACCGCCAAGGCGCTTGGCGTCTATCCCGATATTTTCTGGATCGCGGGCGGCAAGCCCAAGGAGGGCGGCATCGAAAGCCTTGCCGCCTTCTTCCCGCGCATCCGCAAGGCCTATCTGATCGGGGAAGCCGCGCCCCTTTTCGCGCGCACCCTGGACGGCAAGGCGCCGTATGAAATATCCGGCACCCTGGACAAGGCGGTGGAAGCCGCCGCCCGCGACGCCATCGCCGCGCCCGCAGCCCATCCCGTGGTGCTGCTGTCGCCGGCCTGCGCGTCGTATGACCAGTTCAAGGATTTCGAGCAGCGCGGCGACGCCTTCCACGACGCCGTCGCCAAGCTGCCGCGTGACATGAAGGCGGCGTCATGATGAACCGCGCCAACAAGTCGAGCTTCGCCGACTGGTGGTTCACCGTGGACCGGGTGTCGCTGCTCTGCATGCTGGTCCTGGCGGGCATCGGCCTGATGCTGGCCTTTGCCGCCAGCCCGGCCTCCACCGGCGGACCCATGTCGGCGGGCGATTTCCGCTACACGGCGCGGCAGGTGATGTTCGCGGTTCTCGCCATGGCCATATTGTGCGGCGTCTCGGTGCTGACCCTGCGCCAGATCCGCATCGCAGCGGCGGTGACCTTTGCCGCCGCCCTGATCGGCTCTTTCCTGGTGCTGTTCATCGGCGCCGACCTTCTGGGCGCCAAGCGCGAACTGGATTTCGGCGCCTTTCATCTGCAGCCTTCGGAATTTCTCAAGCCCAGCTTCGCCATCCTGGCCGCCGCCGTGCTGGCGGACCGCCAGCCGCTGGCGATGCCCAAGCCGCTCGTGACCTTCCTGCTGCTGCTGCCCGCGCTGCTGATTTTGCTGAAGCAGCCCGATGTCGGCCAGACCGGCCTGCTGCTCTGCCTGTGGGGCGGCATGCTGTTCTTCTGGGGCATGTCCTTTGTCTGGGTGGCGGCGGGGATCGGCGCCGTCGGCGCGCTGGGCTTCCTGGCCTATGAGATTTTTCCGCATGTCCATCGCCGGGTGGACCAGTATCTGGGCCATTCCGAAACCGGCTATCAGGCCGGGCTGGCGCTGAAGGCTTTCGCCCATGGCGGGTTGACGGGCGTCGGCCCCGGCGCGGGCACGGTGAAATACCGCATCCCCGACGTGCATTCGGACTTCATCTTCGCAGTGGCGGGCGAGGAATTCGGCTTCCTGCTTTGCGGCGTGATCGCCGCCACCTTCTGCCTTCTGACCGTGCGGCTGCTGCTGCGTTCGGCGGCGGCGCGCGATCCCTTCGCCCAGCTGGCGGGCGCGGGCCTGGCGCTGGTCACGGCGGTGCAGGCCTTCATCAATATGGGCGTGGCGGTGTCGCTGCTGCCCGCCAAGGGCATGACGCTTCCCTTTATCTCCTACGGCGGCTCCTCGCTGTTCGCGGTGGCGGTGACCATGGGCTTTGCTTTGGCGGTGACCCGCCAGCGGCCCAAGGTTCACACCCGCGACGATCCTTCCTTCTTCATGGTGCGGGCATGAGCGGCACCATCGTTCTCTCCGCAGGCGGCACCGGCGGCCATCTGTTTCCCGCCCAGGCCCTGGCGGACGAACTGATCAAGCGCGGCCGCAAGATCGTGGTGATGACCGACGCCCGCTTCATCCATTACGCCACCCAGTTTCCCGGCGCCCTGATCCAGACCGTGCCGTCTTCGCCTTTCAATGCGATCACCGCGCCCTTCAAGATCGCCGCGGGTCTTGTGACCGCGCTGGCGCGGCTGATGACGTTGAAGCCCGCCGCGGTGATCGGATTTGGCGGCTATCCCAGCGTGCCGGTGATGCTGGCCGCCACCCTGCTGCGCCTGCCCACCGCCATCATCGAGCAGAATGCCGTGGTCGGCCGCGCCAACCGGCTGGTGATGAACCGGGTCAGGATCGTGGCCGCCGCCTTCCCCATCGCCCGCTTCGCCCCGGCCGATCCTTCCAAGATCGTGCTGACCGGCAATCCCCTGCGCCCGGAAGTCGAGGCGCTGTGGGGCGCACCTTATAATGTGCCGGAAGCCAACGGTCCGCTGCGCCTGCTGGTGTTCGGCGGCAGCCAGGGCGCCCGCGCCCTGTCGCAGATCGTGCCCGCCGCCCTGACCCGCCTGCCGCACGAGATCAAGATGCGCCTGTCGGTGGTGCAGCAATGCCGCCCCGAGGATATCGAAGAAGTGCGCACCATCTATCGCAATGCCGAGATCCGCGCCCATCTCGATACCTTCTTCGGCGATCTGCCCAGGCGCATGGCCGAAACCCATCTGGTGATCGCCCGCTCCGGCGCCGGCACGGTGGCCGAACTGATGGCCATCGGACGTCCCGCCATCCTGGTGCCGCTCCCAGGCGCGCTGGACGACAACCAGACTCCCAATGCCGATATCCTGGCCCAGGCCGAAGCCGGCTGGAGGGTAAGACAGGGCGATTTAAGCTCGGATTCGCTGGCCCAGATGCTCATCCGGATTTTCGAGGCTCCCATGGCGCTGGCCCGCACCGCCGCCAGGGCGCATGCCTTGGCGACGCCGCGCGCCGCCGAAAAACTGGCGGACGTTGTGGATGACCTCGCAAGGAGTGCTGCGTAATGGCGACCCCCGTCACCACCCGCGTTCCGCTCGGCATCGGCGCCATCCATTTCATCGGCATCGGCGGCATCGGCATGTCGGGCATCGCCGAGATCATGCACAATCTGGGCTACAAGGTTCAGGGCAGCGACGCGGCCGAGAATGCCAACGTCAAGCGCCTGATCGGCCTGGGGATCAAGGTTCATATCGGCCACAACGCCGCCAATCTCAAGGACGTGGACGCGGTGGTCTATTCCTCGGCGGTCAAGCCCGGCAATGTCGAGTTCGACGCCGCCCGCGCCCTCAGCCTTCCCCTGGTGCGCCGCGCCGAAATGCTGGCCGAGATCATGCGCCTGCGCTCCTGCATCGCCATCGCCGGCACCAACGGCAAGACCACCACCACCACGCTTGTCGCCTCGCTGCTGGATGCCGGCGGCATGGACCCCACCGTGGTCAATGGCGGCATCATCAATGCCTATGGCACCAATGCGCGGCTGGGCGCGGGCGAATGGGT
>CANKIV010000111.1 GCA_947482125.1 Alphaproteobacteria bacterium | reverse complement strand
GCCGTCCGGACCGAAGGCCAGGCCGTAAGGCGTGCGGTGGCCGCTGGTCCAGGTTTCCGCCGGCGTATTGTTCGGACCGGGGAAATTATAGGTGTAGACGGTCGGAGCGGTCTTGGCGGCTTCGGTATCCGACGGCGGATTGATGATGCCGATGCTGGCCGAGCCGGTCTTGCCGGACCCCGGATTGCCAGGCGCGGGCTGGCCGTCCAGGGTCAGGCGCAGGATCTTGCCCAGCGGCTGGTTGGGATCCTGGGCCGGCGTCATGCGCTGGCGCTCGCCGACCGAGAGAAACAGATACTTGCCGTCGGGCGAGAAGGCCACGGCAGCGCCGAACTGGCCGCCCCGGCCTCGCGCGCCGTCGCGCCAGATCACTTTGAAATCTGCCAGGCTCACCATCGCCGGCGTGTCGGAGATCACCAGCTTGGCCTTGGCCAGCGCCAGACTCGAGCCGTTGTTGCCGGCAATGTTGCCCGCTTCGGAATAGGTCAGATAGATGCTCTGGTCGGTGGCGAAATGGGGCGAGACATAAACGCCCAGCATGCCGCCCTGGCCGCCATACTGCGCCGCCGGAACGTTCAGCACCGGACGCTTCAGGCCCTTGTCGTTCACCAGCCAGACGGGACCGACCTTTTCGGTGACCAGCATGCGGCCATCGGGCAGGAAAGCGATGCGCCATGGCAGGTTGAAGGTCGCGACAGACGTCATGGTGAAAGGCAGGGCCGTGACCGGCGCCTGTGAGCCTGCATTCACCTGCGCAGATGCAGGGATCGCTGCGGCCAATGCCAGCAATGCAGCCAATTTCACCAAGGTTCTCATGTGCCCCGTCCTCGTTTTTGTCGTCAAATCACATTGTAAGCCACCGGAATACCGAAGCGCTAGCCCTTCGGAACCGCTGATTTTACAGTCTTTCCGGACCAGAACCGGCCGATCCGTCGTCGAACCGCCATCTTTCCATTGCCCTGCCTGCCCGGCCACTTGCAGTGGCACGGGCTTGGGATAGCGTTACCGCCGGGGAGCACCGTAGCGTTTGATTCCGTTCTTTGTGATCTGCGGCCATCCATGAAAATGGACTGGCCCGGGCGTCTTTCGTCGTTGGCGGCTGCCTGCACGGTGGCCGGCCTGTTCTTTGCGCTGAGCTTCAACCTGGGGTCTTTTCCGGGACTGCACGGCGACGAAGCCTGGGCGGGACTGCGCGCGCGCGACATCCTTGCCCATGGCAGCACCTCCATTCATGGAATGAACACCTATACCGGCGGCCTCTTTCCGCAGATCATTGCCGCTTCCTTCTCCCAGGCCGCCGCAAACGTGACCTGGCTGAGAATGCCGGGCGTGATCTTCAATGTGCTGGCGGTCGCAATTCTCGCCTTTGCCTTCCGGGCGTACCGGCATGCGGCGCTCGCCATCACGCTCCTGTTCGCGTCATCGCTGCTTTTCCTGTTTTACAGCAGAATTGCCTGGGAAGTTTCGGCGCTCCAGAATTTTCTGGTCGCCATCATCATTGTCTGCGCGGCCCGCCTGTTGCGCGCGCCGGTGCTTCCAGCCGGGACCGCCGCGCTGTTCTTTGCGGCCTTCGCGCTGGGAACCCTGAACCACTTCATTTTCTCTGCGGCCGCGATCTCATTTGCGGTTACGGCGGGCCTGATCGCATCCCGGACACCAAGCGCGGCGACCTGGCGGCTCTTTTTCATGGCGGCGCTCAATCTGGTTATCCAGCTTATCGTCATGGTCACCAAACACTTCATGCTGGACGGCCCCTTTGCGACTCATGTCCTTCCCGCCTTCTCTGCCGGAGCCTTGCTGGTCTGGGCAGGGACTGCCGCCCTAGTCCGGTTCAAGCACGAAGTTCTGAGGGCGGCGCAAAATTTCCTGGCCAGCCGGCCGCGTTTTGTGAGCCGTTTCCACCGCACCCTGCTTCTTGCGCTATCCGGCTGCTTTATCCTTATCCTCCCGTTCAACGGTGCGAGTTTCTGGGGAACGGTCTCGGGCGCCGTGGCCATGGAGCGTGTCACCTCCCATGTACCCGGAGTGCTGGAAAGTATCTTTCTCTATCTTCGGATGGCGATTTTATGCCTCGCATTCGGCTGGCTGGCTCACCGCCGCATGCAGTCAGAACGTCCGCATGATCATCTCAAAGAACTGCTGCTGGTCTGGCCAATTGCCTTTCTGGTCATCATGCAGATGGAGACGATCGGGCTATCGGACCGGTACTTCATCATCCCGCAGGCGATCTTCTTTGTTGCCCTTGCGTTGGGCCTGAATGATCTGCCTGTCCTTGGCCGGCGCGCCGTACAGGCAGTCATGATCGTCGGCGTAATACAGGCGCAGCTGTTCTTCTGGGGCGCCGTGATGCGCAAAGGCGATCCCCAGCCGCTTCAGCGTTTCCGCTACGCCTTCTATTTCGACACTTCGCGGCATTTCCTGAAAATGGAAGCCCTGGCAGGATTTCTGAAACAGTCCGGGATCTGCGCGGTGACGTCGACGAGCTACTTTATCACCCAGCCAATGAAATTCCTTATGGCCGCGCCAGCTTGCCCGGCCAGCAACACGGTCCGGGTCGAGTATTGCGACACCTGCCGCAAGCCCGTGCCATGGTTCCGGATTACACCGTCACAGGATGCGGTGAAACCAGGCGAGTGAAAGGCCGTCGGCGCGCTTGGCATGGAAATAGCGCGCGGGGCACCTTTTGGGGCTACTTCAAGGCAGGATCACCGTCTCGCGGCGGGATTCCCTAATGCGCCCGTTTAGTGCGCAAGGCTGACAATGCCCTTGTCGCGCAGTAGCTGGATGAAGAAGACGCGGATATTCTCCGCGCCGCCGCGATTGACGTCATCGCCGGGCGTGGAATGTCGCTCGTCCTGCACGTCCAGCTTGGCGCCCTTGTCGATCAGGAAATGCACCAGCGCCTCGGGTTCCTCGGCCGTTTTGTTGTTCACGGCGATATGCATGATGCTGCGGCCGCCCCGCGCGATCGTGTCCAGATGCGGGTCCAGCTCATAGGCGTATTTCATAGCGGCCAGCTTGCCGCTGGCCGCGCCCGCCATGGCCAGGGTCATGCCGTCGGGACCCTTGATGTTGGTCTTGGCCCCGGCATCGACCAGGACCTTCATGGCGGCCACCGAACCGGCCTTGGCCGCGAATTGCAGCGGCGTGGCGGGAACCGGCAACGGCTTTGGCGGACCGGTGATGGGCATGGGCGCCGCGCCTGCCACCGGCTTGGGCGGCACCACGGCGGCCACGACAACCGGTTTGGCCGCACCTGGCAGCACCGTCAGGGCATTGGGATTGCCGCCCTTTTCCAGGACCAGCTTAACAAAAGCGGCATCGCCGGTGGCGGCGGCGATATGAATGACCTGCCGGCCTTGCGGATCGCGGTGCTTGAGATCGGCGCCATGCGACACCGCCTGCATGGCGAAAGGAATATTGCCCACGATGACGGCCGCCTCGACCACAGAGGCGCCGCCCGTGGCCACGGCATTGACGTCGGCGCCTGCATCCAGAAGCCGCATCGAGGCCTCGGGCACCTTGCTGCGCAGCGCGAAGAACAGCGGCGTGAAGCCGTTCTTCTCAACCGCATTGACCCTGGCGCCCTGCTTCAGCAGAAGCGCGATATTGTCAGGCTTGCCGTACATCGCTGCCCACATCAGCGGGGTCTGTCCGCGCGGATCGGCCAGGTTCACATCCGCGCCCTTGGCGATCAGCGCCGCCAGCATCTCCGGCGTCGAGGCGCCGGCGCACAGATGCAAGGGCGTGATGCCTTCGGGACGGGCCTGTTTGACGTCGGCGCCCGCCGCCAGCAGGCTTGAAACGATACCGGGATTGCCCAACTCGCAGGCCAGCGCCAGCGGAGAAATGCCGGCGGGATCGAGCGTGTTGGGCTTGGCGCCTGCCGCCAGCAACAGCTTTACGGAGTCCTCGTTCTGGCGATCGACCGCCCAGTCCAGGATGGTGGACTGGTCGGGAAGCAGCGCATTCGCACTGGCACCGCCCGCAAGCAGGCTTTTGACGGATGCGTTGTCATTGCTCCGCACCGCCTGCACCAGGCGATCCTCGGCCACGCCCGCCCTCGCCGAGCAGACGCTCACCAGCAAAAAACCGATGCCGAGTGCTTTCTTCATCAAACGAAAATCCACTCGAACTCAGACAAGTCCGGTGAGACGGCTGGTGCTGTCGCCCAGCTTGTCCACCTTGACCCCCAGCTCGTCCATCATGGCCAGCATCAGGTTGGTCATCGGCACGCTCTTGGCGTCGAAGTGACGATTGCCCTTGATGGCGCCGCCGCCCACGATCAGCGGCAGGTTGCGATGGTTGTGCTCGTTGGGATCGGCCAGGCCCGCGCCCGCCAGGAACAGCGTGTGGTCGAGCAGGCTGCCCTCGCCTTCCTTGGTCTCGCTCATCCGCTTCAGATAATAGGCCACCTGTTCCATGTGATGGGTGTTGATCTTGGCCAGCTTGTCCAGCTTTTCCTTGTCGTTGCCGTGATGGCTGATCGGGTGGTGGGCGTCCGCCACGCCGATCTCCGGATAGCTGTGATTGCTGCCTTCGCGGCCGATCATGAAGGTGCCGACGCGGGTCAGGTCGGCCTGCATCGCCAGGATCTGCAGATCGATCATCATGCGGGCATATTCCTGGAAATTGTCCGGGATGCCGGCGGGGCGGGCATAGGCCGGCATCTTCACCGACGCGCCGCGCGCTTCCAGCTTCTGGATGCCACGCTCCAGGTCGCGGATCGACTGCATGTATTCCTCGACCTTTTTCTTGTCCTCGGCGCCCAGCGAAACCGACAACCGCCTGGCGTCTTCCGACACCAGATCCAGGATGCTGGCCTGGCGCTTGAGTTCCATCAGGCGGGTCTTGGCGTCGGCAACGTCACTTTCGCCGAACAGCCGCTCGAACACTTCGCGCGGATTGGTGGTAACCGGCATCGGCGAGGCCGGACCGGACCAGGACAGGGTGTTGGAATAGGCGCAGCTGTAACCGCTGTCGCAGCTTCCCACCAGGCTGGGGGATTCCAGGCCCAGCTCCAGCGACGGGATCTGTGTGATCTCGGCGAACTGCTTGGCCACCACCTGGTCCATAGAAATGCCGTTGCTGATGCCGGCGCCATCGGTCTTCTTGACATGAACGCCGGTCAGGAAAGTGCCGCAGCAGCGGGCATGGTCGCCGGCGCCGTCGCCCAGGGCTTCGGCCTGAACATGATCGAGGCCGCTGACCACCGCGAAGCGGTCGCGATAGGGTTCCAGAGGCTTGAGGATGGGCGACATGGTGTAGCCCTCGCCCTTTTCGGCCGGGAAGAAGTCTTTCATCACCATGCCGTTGGGCGTGTAGAGGACCTGCAGGCGCTTGCGCGCGGCGGCGGCGGTTTCCACCGCCTTGGCGGATGAACCCATCGCTTCCAGCAGCGGCAGCGCGATGGTGGTACCCATGCCGCGCAACACGGTGCGGCGGCCCATGGCTTTGCGTGTGATCATCATTTTTCCGGTATCCTCTTCATGACGAATGGAACGCTTTGGACAATTCCCATGATTATCGCATTCATCCGATAATCATCCTTGGCGGCATGGTCGCGCACGTCGCGCACAGCCGGCATATCGTAATAATCGACGCCCCGGCCCAGGCCGTAGGTCAGCATGCGTTCGGTCAGCGCCTCGACAAACTGATCCTTGCGGGACATCAGCACGCCCTGCAGCCCGTTGGGGCCTTCGAACTTGGTGCCGTCCGGCATCACCGCCGTGGCGTCGATCGGCTTGCCGGCAAAGCTGGCGCGCCAGGCACCCACCGCGTCGTAATTTTCCAGGCTGAAGCCCAGCGGGTCCATTTTGGTATGGCAGGAAGCGCAGACCGGATTGGCACGGTGCATTTCCATCTGTTCGCGCACGCTCAGCAATTTGCCATTCTTGGCGTCGTTCAGGGCGGGCACATCCGGCGGCGGCGGCGGCGGCGGTGCCGCCAGGATGTTTTCCAGTATCCATTTGCCGCGCAGCACGACCGAGGTGCGGTTGTTGTAGGAGGTGACGGTGAGAATGCTCGCCTGCCCCAACAGACCGCCGCGGCGCAGCCTGGGGTCGAGCTTCACCTTGCGGAAGGTGGTGCCGTAGACGCCCGGTATGCCGTAATGCTCGGCCAGCCGCTGGTTCACGAAGGTGTAATCGGCACTGAGGAAATCCAGCGCGCTGCGATTTTCCCGGATGACGTTTTCAAAGAACATTTCCGTCTCGGTCTGCATCGCGGTGCGCAGACGCTGGTCGAATTCGGGAAATGCGGCCTTGTCCGGCTTCTGGGCGTCCAGGCGGCGCAGGTGCAGCCACTGGCCGGCGAAATTGGCGGTCAGGGCCTTGGACTTGGGATCGGCCAGCATGCGGCTGACCTGCTGCTGCAGCACCGCCGGCTTGCTGAGCTGCCCTTTCTCGGCGGTGGCGAGCAGTTCTTCGTCCGGAATGCTGCTCCACAGGAACAGTGACAGGCGCGAAGCCAGTTCGACATCGGTGATGCGGCGCACGGTGCCGGGCTTGGCGCGCGGCGGATCGACCTCGCGCAGGAACAGGAAGTTGGGCGAGGCCAGGATGACTTCCAGACCCGCTTCGATGCCGTGATCGAAATCGCTGCCGTTGCGTCCTTCCTTGTACATGGTCATCAGCGGCGCGATATCGGCCGAGGTCACCGGGCGGCGATAGGCGGCACGCGCCAGGGTGCCGAGAATTTTGCGGGCGCAGGCGTTTTCCGAAATCCCCTCGCCCGGACGGCAGATGAAAATCCTGCGGCGGCTGGGCGTGTCGCCGGCGCCCTTGATGGCATAGGGCCCGGCCACCGCGATCGACTGCACATCGCGCGCACCGATCACTTCGGTGTGCGGAACGCCCTCATCCTTGAAACCCACCGCCTGGGCAGGGACCGAAATGCTGCTGGTGCGGACGCCATCGACCTGGACGTCCAGTGTCAGCGGCGGCGGCGCGTTGGCCGGCTTGGGCATGCGCAACTGGGCGATGGTCCTGGGGGCAAGTGTGGTTTCCAGCGTCAGGTTCTTGCGGAACGACGCGCCGATGATGTGCTGGCCCGCCGTCAGCGCGACCTTGGTCTCGATCCGGTCGGCCGGATTTTTCTGGATGTCGGCACCCAGCCCCGGATTGAGGTTCACGATGATGGTGTAGCTGGCGTCATAGGGCGCGTAGAATTTGAATGAGCCGCCGCCGCGCGAACCCAGCGGCAGATCGTCATTCGCCCGTTCGTTGACGTAAGGATCCTTGGAAAGCTTGTGCTCGCTCACCACGGCGCTGCGCGACACCAGGCCGGTGGCGGTGCGGCTGACCCGGCTGCCGACCCGGATGTATTTGTCCATCAAGGTGCGCGAGACGGTCAGGACGTCGGCGATATTGTCGAAGCCATAGCCGGAATCGTCGAAGGGCAGATCGGCGCTGACATCCACCTGAAGATCGAGCAGATCGCGCACAGCATTGGCATACTCCGCCCGGTTCAACCGGCGCAGGGTGGCGCGGCCCGGATCTGGATTGGCGGCGCCCATTTTGTCGAGAGAGGTTTCCAGCCAGGTGGTGAAATCGGCGATTTCCTCTTTGGAGGGGCGCTTCATGCCCCGGGGCGGCATT
>CANKIV010000110.1 GCA_947482125.1 Alphaproteobacteria bacterium | reverse complement strand
CCAAGAACAACGCCGACTTCTTCGAGAGCATGAACACGTAAGATTTGCCGACAGGCTGAACGCAAAAGGCCGGACGCAAGTCCGGCCTTTTTCTTTACGGGATCAGGATGGTCGCGCCGGTGGTCTTCTTGCCGGTGAGGGCATCATGCGCCTTTGCGGCATCCTTCAGCGCAAAGCGCTGGTTGATGGCGATCTTGATGGCGCCAGACTGAATCACCGCGAAGAGATCGTCGGCACAGTCCTGAAGTTCTTTCGGCGTGATGGTGTAGTGGCCCAGGGTGGGGCGCGTCACGAACAGCGAGCCCTTGGCGGCCAGGATGCCCGGCGCAAAGGCATCGACCGGGCCCGAGGCATTGCCATAGGTCACCATGATGCCGCGCGGCTGCAAACAGTCGAGGCCGGCCAGGAACGTGTCCTTGCCGATGGAGTCGTACACCACCGGCACACCCTTGCCGCCGGTGATCTCGCGCACCTGTTTTTCCCAGCCCGCATCCTTGCTGTTGAGCACATGGGCGCAGCCATTGGCCTTGGCCAGTGCGACCTTTTCCGGCGAGGTGGTGGTGCCGATCACGGTGGCGCCCAGATGTCTGGCCCATTGCACCGCAATCTGGCCGACGCCGCCGGCGGCGGCGTGAAAGACGATGGTCTCGCCCGACTTCACCTTGTGGATCTGGCGCAGCAGATACTGCGCCGTCATGCCCTTGAGCAAAATCGCGGCGGCGACGTCATCGCTGATGCCGCCCGGAATTTTCACCAGCCGCTCGGCCGGCACGTTGGCAGCCTGCGCATAAGACCCGATGAAGCCGCTGGCATAGCCGACGCGATCGCCGACCTTGAAGCCGCTGACGCCTTCGCCCAGCGCCTCCACCACACCGGCGGCTTCCGAACCCAGGCCGGACGGCAGCGGCAGCGGATACAGGCCGGTGCGGTGATAGGTGTCGATGAAGTTGACGCCGATGGCGCTGTGCTTCACCCGCGCCTGGCCCTTGCCCGGCGGCGGCAGATCGACATCGACAAACTGCAGCACATCGCTGCTGCCGGGTTTCTCGAAGCGGATCGCCTTGATCGTCATGGTCAGTTCGCTTGCGCCTGCTGGCGCAACTGCGCCGGAAGGGTGAGGGTATTGGACAGCACGGCGGCATCGGTGAAACCGTCCGAAACCTGGCCCGACTGGCAGATGTAAGCGGTGGGCTGGCCGTTGAGCATGCCGCGGCCGGTGGCGGGATGGCCCGGCGGCAAAGGATCGCCCGGCTCGATCTGCACCACCATGCCGTTGGGCACCGGCTTGCCCCAGAAGGCGCGCACCAGGTCCTGGGTCTTGGAATTGCCCTTGTGGCCGACGACCAGGATCACCAGGCTGTTGACCAGATATTCGAAGCCGCCAAAGAAGCTGCCCGAACCGCTCATCACCCGGTTGGCTTCATCGCCGAAGGTGACGCCCAGGGTCGAGGCGCGGCTCATATAGTCCGGCTCGCCGGTGAGCATCGCCAGCCTGGTCAGCACCGTCAGCATGGTGCCGTTGGCCGAAGGCGTGGGATTGTCGAACAGCATGCGGGCGCGGATGAACAGCGGCTCGGCATCGTCGGCGATATGGCAATAGCCGTTGATCTGCTGGTTCCAGAAATGGGTATCCAGGGTCTTGGTCCAGGCCTTGGCGGGGGCGAGGAAACGGTCATCGCCCGTCACTTCCCGAAGCTGCAGCGCGGCGCGCGCCATGTTGGCATAGTCATCGGCAAAGCCGCCGATGCCCTTGACGCCGCCGCTGGCGATATGGACCAGCCGGTCGCCGTCGCCCAGGGTCTTGACGACATGGTCGAAGGCCTGGATCGCGGCGGCAATCCATTCCGGCTTGTCAAACACGATGCCGGCGCGTGCGATGGCGGCGATGGCCAGGCCGTTCCAGTCGGCCAGGACGCGTTCGTCGCGCCGCGGCTTGGCGCGCTTTTCGCGCGCGGCCAGCAGCATGCCGCGCTGCTTGGCCAGCAGGGCCTCGTCCGCCTCATTGGCGGGAACGGGGTTGCCCAGCCGGCGCGGCAGGTTGCGGCCCTTGAAATTGCCGTCGCGGGTGACGCCATAGACCTGCTTGAAGCGGGCCGAGAAGGTGCCGACCAGCGCCGCGTCGATCTCCGCTTCGCTCCAGGTGTAGTATTTCGCGTCTTCGGTTTCATCGCCCGAACCCATCGCCGCGGCGAAGCCGCCGTCCACCCGCATGTCGCGCAGCAGCCATTCGACGGTTTCGGTCACGCGCAACCGACACAGTTCGTTGCGGTTGAACTGGGCGGCGGAAGTGCAGATTTCGATGATCTGGGCATTGTCGTACAGCATCTTCTCGAACACCGGTTCCAGCCAGCGCTCGTCGGTCGAGTGGCGGAAGAAGCCGCCGCCGATATGGTCGTAGACGCCACCGAACAGCATGGAGTCGAGGGTGGTGAAAATGATCTGCGAGAATTGCGGCATGCCGGTGCGCAGGAAGGCGCGCCACATCAGGTCCAGCAGCAGGGCATTGGGAAACTTCAGCAGCCCGTTCATGCCGCCGAAGAAGATGTCGTAATTCTGGGCGATGCGCAGCGCCGCCATGTCCAGGTTCATGTTCTCCTGGGGCGCGGCCATGTCGCGATTGTAAAGATTCTCGAGGCTGTTGCGCACGGTGGCCGCGATCTCGGCGACCTTGACCTTGTCGGTCTGGTAGAGCTTGGCGGTTTCGGTCAGCACGCGGCGGAAGGAGGGGCCTTCCGGCTTGTCTTCGCGCGGCAGATAGCTGGTGACCCAGAAGGGCACGCCGTCCGGCGTCAGGAAGATATTGAGCGGCCAGCCGCCATTGTGGCGCATGGCGCCCGCCGCGCCCTGATAGATCAGGTCCAGGTCGGGCCTTTCCTCGCGGTCGGCCAGGATGGGAATGAAATTCTCGTTGATCAGGGCGGCGACGGCCTCATCGGCGAAGGCCTCGGTGTTCAGGACATGGCACCAGCTGCAGCCGGCATAGCCGATGGACAGCAGGATGGGCTTGTCCGCGGCCCGGGCCTCGGCCAGCGCCTCGGCCCCCCACAACCGCCACTTCACGAGGTTGTCCTTGTGGGCGGCAAGATACGGGCTGGTGCTGGCGGCGAGGGCGTTGTTCATCGTCATGTTCCAATTGGGCGCGCACGGCTTCCCGCCGGCCCGCTTCTGTGATGTTTTTGGGGCGGGGTTACTTACCCTGAATGCCCCCGGGCCGAAAGCCCGCCCATAAGAGGTGCCGCCATGAAGGTGACGATTGAGATGGACATGACCCCGCAGGAGGCCCGCGCCTTCATGGGCCTGCCCGATGTCGCGCCCCTGCAGACGAAAATGCTGGACGAGATGCAGGAGCGGATGCGGGCAGCCTTCGACGCCGGCGACCCGGAAGGGATGATGAAGGCCTGGATGCCGCTGGGCGGGGCGGATGCCTTTGGCAAATTCCAGAAGATGCTGTGGGACAGCGCCTCGGCCATGTCCAAGAAGGATGGCAAATAGCCTTGCCGGATACCATCTTCGCGCTGTCCAGCGCCGTTGGCCGCGCCGGGGTGGCGCTGGTCCGGGTTTCGGGGCCGCAGGCCGGGCCGGTGCTTGCCGCCCTGGCCGGTCCCCTGCCCGCCCCGCGCCAGGCGGTGCTGCGGCGCCTGGCCTTTGACGGGACCCCGATCGACCATGCCCTGCTGCTCTGGTTCGAAGGCCCGCACAGTTTCACCGGCGAGGACCTGGCCGAGTTTCACCTGCATGGCGGGCGGGCGGTGCGCGAGGCGGTGTTCGCCGCCTTTGCGGCGCTGGGCCTGCGCCCCGCCGAGCCAGGCGAATTCAGCCGCCGGGCGGTGGAAAACGGCAAGCTGGACCTGACCCGGGCCGAAGCCATCGCCGATCTGGTGGACGCCGAAACCCCCGCGCAGTTGCGCCAGGCGCTGCGCCAGCATGACGGGGTGCTGGCCGATCTCTATGAGGGCTGGCGGACGGCGCTGATCGCGGCGCTGGGTCGGGCCGAGGCGGCCATCGATTTTTCCGATGAGGGGGTCGGCGAGGCGGAATTTGCCGCCGCGCGCCGCGCTGCTTCTGAAATATACGAGCAAATACAAATACATATGGATGATTCGGGCCGGGGCGAGGCGCTGCGGGAAGGCTTGCGGCTGACCATCCTGGGGCCGCCCAATGCCGGCAAGTCCTCGCTGATCAATGCACTGGCCCGGCGCGATGTGGCGATTGTCTCGGACACCCCCGGTACCACCCGCGATGTGGTCGAGGCGCGGCTGGACCTGGGCGGCTATCTGCTGTCCGTCGCCGATACCGCCGGGGTGCGCCAAACCACCGAAGCCATCGAGGCCGAAGGGGTACGCCGCGCCTTGTCCCACGCCAGAGGCGGCATGACCGTGCTCCTGCTGGACGGCAGCCTGGGCGATCCGCGCGCCGGATTGCCGCCCGATCTGCCGGAGCCCGACCTGGTCGTCTGGAACAAGTCCGATCTGGGCTTTGCGCGGGACGGGCTTTGCATCTCGCTGAAGACCGGCGCGGGGATGGCCGGGCTGATCGAACATCTGACGGCCAAGGTGAAGGATCGGCTGGAGACGAAGGATGCGACACCGGCGCTGACACGGCCGCGTCACCGCTATGCCCTCGGCCAGGCGTTGACCGCGCTTCAGCACGGTCTGGCCGCGCCTGCCGGTCAGCCCGAATTGCTGGCGGAGGATCTTCGCCTGGCCACCCGCGCGATTGGGCGCATCACCGGCCGGGTGGATGTGGAAGAGCTGCTGGACTTTGTGTTTCGGGATTTTTGTATCGGCAAATAGTCAGCGGCGCGGCGTGCTGGTTTTCATCCATCTGGAGGTCTGCACGTCATAGGCGATGCGGCGATAGTCGCGGCTGAGTTTTGCCAGATATTCCGGCGTGGCGCGGCTGTTCATCACTTCAATGGCGCGCATCATTTCAGCCTGGCATTGCTCCTGATGTTTTGCCGCGCGGTTTTCGGTATGCCGGCGATAGCCGCCCAGGGCGCAGATGGCATGCCATAGCTCGGTCTGCAGGAAGAAGCGGGTCCACAATTCGCCGTCCACCATGAAGCGGTAATCTTCATTCAGGCAGCCGCCCGCCCGGTCCCATAGCGCCCGGCGCCAGAACACCGTCTCCTGCTGGATCCAGGCGAAGTTGCCGGACGCGTAATCGAAGATGTTCTTGAACTGGGGCTGCACCGACATCAGCGTGCCGCGGTTGTTCCAGAAACCATGGCAGCCGGCGATCCACATCACATCCGGATGGGCGTCGAAGATTTCGGCGACGGTGCGGAAGGTCCAGGGACAATATTTATCGTCGCTGTTGAGCCAGGCCATGATCTCGCCGCTGGTTTTGGCGAAGCCCTTGTTCAGGGCATTGCCATGGCCGGTGTCGGGCTCGCTGACGAAATGGTGCAACCGGCTTTTGTATTTCTCGATGATCTCGACCGAGCCATCGGTACTGCCGCCGTCAATCACCACATATTCCAGATGCGGATAATCCTGATCCAGCACAGAGCGCAGTGTTTCTTCGACAAAGTCTGACTGGTTGAAGGATGGGGTGACGATGGAGATCTTCGTGCCGCTCATGGCGATCCGTACCACGGTTCCGGCCCGGCTTTCAGGCCAGCCTTGCCGATGGGGAAAACCTCCCCTATTCCACCGGCCATGAGGTACGACGTCATTGTCATTGGCGGGGGCCATGCCGGCTGCGAAGCAGCCGCTGCTGCGGCGCGCTTTGGCGCTCGTACCCTGCTCCTCACCCACAAATTCGAAACCCTGGGCGAAATGTCCTGCAATCCCGCCATTGGCGGCGTCGGCAAGGGCCATCTGGTGCGCGAGATCGATGCGCTGGACGGCTTGATGGGCCGGTGTGCGGACGCGTCGGGAATCCAGTTCCGGCTGCTCAACCGGCGCAAGGGCCCGGCGGTGCGCGGACCCAGAGCGCAAGCCGACAGAGCGCTTTACCGCGTAGCAATGCAGTCCATGCTGCGCGGCATTTCCAATCTGGAAATTCGCGAGGCGGCGGCCGAAGACCTGATTTTAAAGGATCAGATGATCGCCGGGGTTCGCACCGGCACGGGCGAGGAGATTGCGTGCGCCAGGGTGGTGCTGACCACCGGCACCTTCCTGAACGGGCTGATTCATATCGGCGAGACCAAAATTCCCGCCGGGCGGATGAAAGTCGAAGACGGCGTGGAAGCGCCGTCGCTGGGCTTGTCCAGGACGCTTTACGGTTTCGGCCTGGCGATGGGCCGGCTCAAGACCGGCACGCCGCCCCGGCTGGACGGGCGCACGATTGATTGGGCCGCGCTGGAGATGCAGCAGGGCGATGACCCGCCCTCGCCCTTCTCCTTCCTGACCCAGGCGATCACCACGCCCCAGATCGCCTGCGGCATCACCCGCACCACCTTGGGCACCCATGCGGTGATACGCGCCAACCTGCATCGCTCGCCCATGTATTCGGGGCAGATCGCTTCCACCGGGCCGCGCTACTGCCCCTCGATCGAGGACAAGGTCAGCCGCTTCGCCGACCGCGAGTCGCACCAGATTTTCCTTGAAACAGAAGGACTTAGCGACAATACCGTCTATCCCAACGGGATTTCGACCTCCCTGCCCCAGGACGTCCAGATTGCCTTGCTGGCGACCATCCCGGGGTTGGGGCGCGCCACGGTTCTGCGTCCCGGATATGCCATCGAGTACGACTATGTCGATCCTCGCGAGCTGTCCCCCGCGCTGGAAGTGAAGTCCGTGCCGGGCCTTTACCTGGCGGGACAGATCAACGGCACCACAGGATACGAGGAGGCCGCTGCCCAGGGCCTGATGGCCGGCTGGAATGCCGCCCGCGCTGCTGGCGGCGCCGCGCCGGTCCTTCTGGACCGCGCCCAGGCTTATATCGGCGTGATGATCGACGATCTGGTGACCAAGGGCGTGTCCGAGCCCTACCGCATGTTCACCAGCCGGGCCGAATACCGCCTGACCCTGCGGTCTGACAATGCCGACCAGCGCCTGACCCGTTTGGGGGAAGCCGGCGGTATTGTCGGTTCTCAGCGGGCCGGAACCTTGGCCGCCAAGATGGAACTTCTGGATGTTTCACGTGAAACATTGCGTTCCCGAGCCCTCACCCCCAATGAGGCCGCTAAGCAGGGAATCGCCATTAGGCTGGACGGGGTCAGGCGTAACGCATTGGAATTGCTCAGTTTAACCGATTTCTCGTCTTTGGCCCGGATTTGGCCGGAATTGGGTTCCCTGCAACCCGATATTGTCGAGCAGCTGGAGATTGACGCCCAATATGCCGGCTATCTCGACCGCCAGGACGCCGACATCATCGCCTTCCGCCGGGACGAGGAGCGCGCCCTGCCCGCCACCCTCGATTATGGCGCGGTCATTGGCCTGTCCAACGAAGTACGCCAGAAGCTGGAACGCATCCGCCCCGCCACCCTGGGGCAGGCGGCCCGTATCGAGGGGGTCACGGCTGCCGCCCTTACCCTGGTCTTGGCCCATGTGAAGGGTCAGAAGGGTAAAAATGCCCTTCGGGCCTGAGGAATTCGCGCACCAGAGCGGTGTTTCACGTGAAACATTGGCCCGGCTGAAGGCCTATGCCGACATCCTG
>CANKIV010000109.1 GCA_947482125.1 Alphaproteobacteria bacterium | reverse complement strand
GCGCCATGACCGCGGATTGGCGCATGATGGTATTGATCAACACCAGATCGCGGCGCGACCGGATGGCGCGCGGATCGTCGGCCGCCAGTTCGTCCAGCAATTCCGGCGTCAGGACTCGCACCTACGCCGCCATGCTGAACATCATGGTTTCAGCCACCAGTCCGGGACCGAAGGACATGGCGCAGCCCCGCGCCCCGGCGCGCCCCTCGCGCAACAGCCGGTCCAGCACGAACATCACCGTGCCCGATGACATGTTGCCATAGTCACTGAGGACGCTGCGCGAGGCGGCCAGCGCGGCCGGCGGCAAGGCGAAGGCCTGCTCCACCGCGTCCAGCACCGTGCGCCCACCCGGATGCACCGCCCACAGGTCGATATCGTTGGCGCCGCCCAGGATGGCGTCGCGCGATTCCGACAGCGCGGTGCGGATGGCGCCCGGCACCGCGCCGGACAACACCATGTCGAAGCCCTGCTGGCGGATGTGCCAGCGGATCAGCGCCGCGGTGTCGGGCACTAGCGCGGCGCGGAACGAGTCCATTCGCACCCCGACAGGATCAGCGCTGATCAGCGCTGCGGCGCAGCCATCGGCGAACAGCAGGAAAGAGAGAATCTCCTCCAGATCGTCGGTCTCGTGCAGATGCAGGGTGCAAAGTTCCAGATTGACCGCCAACACCCGCGCCTCGGGCTGCGAGCGCACGATATGGCGCGCCAGCTTCAGGGCATTGATGGCGGCATAGCAGCCCATGAACCCCACAATGGTGCGCTCGACCGAGGGCGGCAGGCCGCAACGCTCCACCAGCGCCAGGTCGATGCCGGGGGCGGAAAAGCCGGTGCAGCTGGTGACGACGATATGGGTGATGGCGGTGCGGTCTTCGCCCACCAGCAGCTTTTCCACCGCCGCAACCGCCAGATCGGGCGCCCAGGCTTCGAACTTGCGCATCCGCGCCGCAGTGTCGGGAAAGTTGCCGGCAGCGTAGAAACCTTCGGTATCCACCGCCGCACCGCCGATGGCGGGTTCCAGAAAGGAATAGCGGTGCGTGATGCCGCTGCGCTCCGCCATGCGGTTGAACAAGGCCAGCTTGCGCCGGTCATCAGCGAGCATCCCGCGGCCAAACGCCAGGAACGCGTCCTGCACGTCATGCGGGGGAACCGCCGTTGCGATGCGGTTGATATGGACCTGGGTCATGCGCCGCCTTTCGGACTGCTACCCTAACGCAGCGGACGCCCCTTTGCTCCCCCTGATCGTTCAGCCCCGGTTCAGGATCGCACCGTCAGGATGGCGGAAAATGTGAGTGAAACAGATGATGCGCCTATCCGGCCTGATCGTGACACTGGTTCTGGCCGCCACTGCGGCAAGAGCCGACGACCTGCCGCCCGGCCCGATGCACGATACCGTGGTCAAGGCCTGTGCCCAGTGCCACAGTGCCGACGTTGTCAGCGCGCAGCGCAAGACCCGCGCCGCCTGGGCCGACACCGTCAACCAGATGATGGCCAATGGCGCCACGGTCAGCGATGCCGAGTTCGACAAGGTGGTCGACTATCTGGCCAAGAGTTTCCCGGCCAGCTAGCTACCAGAGCCGGACGCGCTCGCCCGGAGGAAGGTAGTATTTCTCGCCCGGCTTGACGTCGAAGGCCTGATACCATTCGTCCTGATTGCGTGTGGGACCGATGACGCGGAATTCCGCCACGGTATGCTCGTTGGACAGGGTCTGGGTGCGCAGCATGTTCTCGCGCATCTTGGTGCGCCACACCTGGCCGAAGGACAGGTACAGGCGCTGATCGCCGGTATAGCCGTCGATCACCGGCGCGGGCTTGCCATTCAGCGACAGGTGGTAGGCCTTCAGCGCGATCGCCAGCCCGGCATTGTCGGCGATATTCTCGCCCAGCGTGTTCTGACCGATGACGTGCAGGCCCGGCAGCGGCTCATAAGCGTCGTACTGCTTCACCAGGGCGGCAGTGCGGGCGTCGAAATTGGCGCGGTCTTCCTTGGTCCACCAGTCCTGGAACACGCCCTTGGCGTCGTACTTGCTGCCCTGGTCGTCGAAGCCATGGCTGATTTCATGGCCGATCACCGCGCCGATGGCGCCGTAATTCACCGCATCATCCGCCTTGGGATCGAAGAAGGGCGGCTGCAGGATGCCGGCGGGAAACACGATCTCGTTGAGCGAAGGGTTGTAATAGGCGTTGATGGTGGACGGCGTCATGCCCCATTCCAGCCGGTCCACCGGCTGGTTGATGCGGGCGACGTCGCGATTCCATTCATACATCGCGGCGCGCTGGACATTGCCGATCAGGTCGCCGCGCACGATCTCAAGATCCGAATAGTCCCGCCATCTGGTGGGATAGCCGATCTTGGGGGTGAAGCTGCGGTTCTTCTCCAGCGCCTTGGCCTTGGTGGCAGGCCCCATCCAGTCCAGCTTGGGCAGGTCCTGTTCGAAAGCCTTGAGCAGGTTGGCGACCAACAGGTCCATCTTGGCCTTGGAATCCGGCGGGAAGTAACGGGCCACATACAGCTTGCCCAGCGCTTCGCCCATGGTCGTGTCCAGGAGGCGGGTGCCGCGTGTCTTGCGGTCCAGCTGCTGGGTGCGGCCGCTGAGCTGGGTGCCATAGAAAGAGAAAGCCAGATCGTCGAAGCGCTTGGGCAGATAGGCCGAGAAAGTGTGCAGGTAATGCACGGTCAGGTAATCGCGCCAGGTGCTGACCGGCGTGGCGGCGAAAATCCTGGCCAGCGGCCCGAAGGCGGTTTTCTCCGCCACGATCACATAGCGTTCATTGCCCTGCGGGGTTTTGAACGGGATATGGGTTTCAGCCAGGAATTCGTCCCAGGCAAATTCCGGCGCCAGGGTCTTGAGCGCCGAAACCGGCATGGGATTGTAGATCTTGTCGGCATCGCGGCGGTCGGCCCGGGTCCAGGACACTTTGGCGATTTCGGTTTCCAGCGCCAGCACGCGGTCGGCGCGCGCCGCCGCGTCGGGCAGCCCCGCCAGCGTCATCATGTCGGTGAGATATTTGCGATAGGCCTCGCGCGTCTTCACGATGGCTGCATCGTCCTTGAGATAATAATCGCGGTCGGGCATGCCCAGGCCCGACTGGCTGAGATTGACCGAATAATTGTCCGGGTTCTTGTCGTCGATGCCCATCCCGATGCCATAGATGCTCTGGGTCGAAAGCCTGATGGAGCCCATGGCGCTGGCCACCTGGGCATGGGTCTTAAGGCCCGCCAGGTAATCGAGATCCTTCTGCACCGGCGCGAGGCCTTTGCTTTCCAGCGCGGCGGTGTCCACGAAACTGGCATAGGCATCGCGCAGCTTGCGCTCTTCCGCCGACAATTGGCTGTCCGGCTTCTTGCTCAGTTCATCCACGATGATCTGCAGCCGCTGCTCGCTGAGGATCTGCAGATCCTGGAAAGAGCCGGCACTGGCGCGGTCGGCGGGAATCTGCGCCGTGCGCAACCAGCCGCCATTGACGTGCTGGAAGAAATTGTCGCCCGGCTTGACGCTCTTATCCAGCGAGGTCAGGTCAACGCCCCACTTTCCCAGCTTGGCGCCTTGCGCCAAAGCCGAGGACGCGGCCAGCGCGCCGCACAGAAGGACCAGAGCCGGAAGTCGGGACATGGGAGTTCTCCGATTAAGAGCGGAAGGGAAAGTCTAAGGGGAGGATTGCGGCATTTCCACGATGACGCCGGATGCGGCCTGATCGCCGCCGGCCTGCCGTGTCAGGGCTACGGTGAGGATCACGCCGGGCACCAGCAGGCTTGGGTCGCCCAGGGTCAGGGTCGAGACTGGCGTTCCGGGCAGCACTTCGACACGGGCGTCAGCGCTGCAGGCCAGCGCGCTGGTAAAGGACGGCGGCACGGCGCGGCCCTCGCACACGGCATTCTTGCCGCCGCCCCCGGCCAGGTTTGCCCCGCGATAGTGCAAAGTGAGGGTGCCGTCGAACATGTCCTGCTGGGATGAGGGCGTCACCTGGCTGACGGCGCCGTTGATCAGCAACCGGCCGCCATCCTCGAACCGCCCCTCGCCGCTGCCGCGCAGGGCATCGGCATAGAGATAGACATTCTGGGCGCGCAGCCGGCCGCGGCCGCTCTCGATGACCGCGGCTCCGGCATAGTCGCCGGGCTTGAGCGCACCAAAAAAGCTTTTCTGCTGCTGCACGATTTGCGTCCGGGGCGATACCGAAACCCTAAGCGGCTCGCCGGCCGCACCGGCGACGGTCGCTGCCAGCGGCTCCAGGGCCATCACCTGGCCGTCAAAACCCGTCAGCTTCGCCTTGATCCGCGTTACGCCCTGTGCCTCGGCGCCCACGGCAAAGAACTGCGCCGCGGCGCATGTCAGCACCGCGGCGCATATCCAATGCAGTCCAGAACGAACCGGCAAAATTATCCTCAGCGGCGCGGCTTCTGGAATTTGAGCATGAACTGGTTGGTCCTGCCGCGAACGTCATTCTCGAACACCCGCTTGGTGCCGTCGTCGGTGGCGTAATGCAGGGCATTGCCTTCGGCCACCAGTTTGAAGCCGGCGGCTTCCGCCTCCTTCACCACGGTGGATTTCTTGATCCGGTGCAGGGTTTCGGTGACGTCATCGCCGGCAGTTTCGGCGGCCTGGTGATCCAGAACGACATAAATGCCGCCCGGCTTCAGCGACTTGAAGATCGCCTTGTTCACGTCGGTGACGTCCATATTGTAGGCCTTGTTGTGCATGTCGTGATAATTCAGCGACGTCCACACCACATCCACCGGCTGCGGGGTGACGAACTGCGCCAGCGGCCCGTGGATCACGCCCAGATTCTTGTAGACCTTCTTGAGGTCGGCCATCTGGTTGTCGGGGTCCTTGCCCTGGGTCTTCAGCCGCTCGTCATATTGGCTGCCGAAATAGGCATAGACCCGGCCGCCCGGCTCCACCGCCCTGGCGAAGATGCGGGTGAAGTAGCCGCCGCCGGGCAGAAGATCGACCACCACCTTGCCGGGCGTGATGCCGCCGAATTCCAGCATCTCGGCCGGCTTGCGGTTTTCGTCGCGCTTGGTGTCAGCCTCCGGACGGGCGCTGTCGGCGACCGCGGCGGTCATCTTCGCCGTCGGCGCGGCGGTGACGATTGCCGTGGACGCCATCAGCGCCGCGGCGGCGAAAAACAGTGTTTTGTATTTCATGTCCCATTCCCCAAGGTGATTGTTACGTCAAGCCTACGCATTTTTGGACGGCCAAAACAGGGGGGCGCGGCTCCAAAGGAATGCCTTTTAAGCGGGCACTTCGATGGGGAAACCGGGCGCGATCTTGGAGGCGTGGATCACCAGCGAGCTTTTCACGCTGGCGACATTCTTCTCGGCCGTCACCGTGTCGGTAATGAAGGACTGGAAGGCCGACAGGTCCCGCGCCACGCATTTGAGGATGAAATCCACTTCCCCCGACAGCATGTGGCACTCGCGCACTTCCGGCCAGCGCCGCGCGCTTTCCTCGAAATGCTTGAGGTCGCCGTCCTTCTGGCTGGACAGGCCGACAAAGACAAAGCCTGTGACTTCGAAGCCCAGCGAGCGTCCATCCAGATCGGCGTGATAGCCCTTGATGAAACCGGCCTTCTCCAGCGCACGGATGCGGCGCAGGCAGGGCGGCGCAGTGATCCTGGCGCGGCGCGACAGTTCCACATTGGTGATGCGCCCATCGGCCTGCAATTCGCTGAGGATGCGCAGGTCGATGGCGTCCAGCTTGCGGGTGTCCAAGAGCGTTCCTGATTGAAGCGGGGGTGGGGCGTCCTATAACGCACGCTTTTACCGCTCGCAATAATATTTCTCGAATCCGGCATTCAGAGGCAGAACAATGCGCTGCGGAGTGCTCCCATAACCTTATGCACTGACTTGGCTTTTTGCCCGGCTTGACCAAGAGCCTCGCCATAACGATATGACATAGCCAGACCCGCGAAACCCGCAAAGCACGACCATGACCGCCAACACCGCCAAACATTCCAAAGTCATCATCCTGGGCAGCGGCCCGGCCGGCTGCACCGCCGCCATCTATGCCGCGCGCGCCATGCTGGAGCCGACCCTGATTGCCGGCATCCAGCCGGGCGGCCAGCTCACCATCACCACCGAGGTCGAGAACTATCCCGGCTTCGCCGAGGCCATCCAGGGTCCGTGGCTGATGGACCAGATGCAGGAACAGGCCCGCGCGCTGGGCACCAATTTCGTCAGCGACACCATCGCCAAGGTGGACCTGTCGCGCCGTCCCTTCACGCTTCTGGGCGACAGCGGCGACGTCTACACCGCCGACACGCTGGTCATCGCCACCGGCGCCAGCGCCAACTGGCTGGGGATGGAGAGCGAAAGCAAGTATCAGGGCTTTGGCGTTTCGGCCTGCGCCACCTGCGACGGCTTCTTCTATCGCGGCAAGGATGTCGCGGTGGTGGGCGGCGGCAATACCGCCGTCGAGGAAGCGCTGTTCCTGACCAATTTCGCCGACAAGGTGACCTTGGTGCATCGCCGGGATTTCCTGCGCGCCGACAAGACCAACCAGGCGCGGCTGAACGCCAACAAGAAGATCAACGTGCTGTACGACACCGAGATCGCCGAAGTTTTGGGCCAGGACGAGCCCAAGGGCGTCACGGGCGTAAGGCTGCGCAACACCGTCACCGGTTCGCTGCACGAGCAGGCTGTCCATGGTCTTTTCATCGCCATCGGCCATTCGCCCGCCACCCAGCTGTTCCATGGGCAGCTGGACATGGACGAGAGCGGCTACATCAAGACGGCGCCGGATTCCACGCACACCTCGGTGGCGGGCGTGTTCGCGGCGGGCGATGTGAAAGACAAGATATTCCGCCAGGCGGTGACCGCCGCGGGCATGGGCTGCATGGCCGCGCTGGAAGCCGAACGCTTCCTGGCGGCGGCGCATTCGGGAGATTTGCCGCTCAGCGCCTGATTGCTGGGTAAGGGGGATTTATGGACTGGGACAAGCTTCGCATCTTCCATGCCGTCGCATCGGCCGGCAGCTTCACCCATGCCGGGCAGACCCTGGGCCTGTCGCAATCGGCGGTCAGCCGCCAGATCAGCGCCCTGGAAGAAGAGATTTCCACCCCGCTGTTCCAGCGCCATGCGCGCGGCCTGACCATGACCGACGAAGGCGAACTGCTGTTTTCGGCGGTGACCGACGTCCTGGGACGGCTGGCGGCGGCGGAAGAGGCGCTGAAGAACGTCCATGACGCCCCGCGCGGGGCGCTGAAAATCACCGCCAGCCACGGCATCGGCGCCTACTGGCTGCTGCCGCGCCTGGGCCAGTTCCTGGCGCAATATCCCGAAGTGGAGGTTCATCTGGTGATGGACGACAAGGAGCTGGATCTGGCCCAGCGCGAGGCCGACCTGGCCATCCGCATGCGCGCCCCGGTCCAGGCCGACCTTATTCAACGCAAGCTCTTCACCGTGCATTATCACATGTATGCGGCCAAGAGTTACCTGAAGGATCATCCCGCGCCCAAAACGCTGGAAGAGATCGGCGAGCACAGCATCATCGTCTATGGCGAAACCGCCGTGCCGGAAATCCGCGACATCAACTGGCTGCTGGAGGCGTTCAAGAAAAACGCCAAGCCGGGCAGTACCGGCAAGATCATCCGCATCAACAACATCACCGGCATCCTGCAGGCCACCGAAGCGGGGCTGGGAATCGGCGTGGTGCCCGACTTTGTCGCCGCCGAGCATCCCAAGCTGGAGCGGGTTCTGCCCGACGTGAACGCGCCCGGCTTTGACGTGCATCTGGTC
>CANKIV010000108.1 GCA_947482125.1 Alphaproteobacteria bacterium | reverse complement strand
CAATAGCCTGACCCTCCTGGTCAGCATGGTCCGCATGCAATCGGTGTCGGTGAAGAAAAAGCAGCAGGTCCTGACCAACACCGATGTCCGCCTGCTGCTGGACGGCATCGCCGCACGCATCAATACCATCAGCCAGCTCCATCGCATTCTCTCCCGGGCCGGGGATGATGGCGCAATCAGCCTGCGGCCGCATCTGGAGGAAGTGACCGCCGCCCTGGTAGCGGCGCTGTCCTCGCCCGAACAGCAGGTCCGGGCCATGCACTCCGGCGACGACTGCCTGGTGATGATGCGCCATGTCCAGCCGATCGTGCTGATCCTCTGCGAAGTCTTCATCAACGCCATGAAATACGCCCATCCCGCCGGCGTGCCGCTGGTCATGCTGGTGGATTGCTCGGTAAGCCGCGACGGAAGGCTGGTTCTCGCCATCTGCGATGACGGTGTCGGCCTGCCCGAAGGCTTCGATCCCCTCGTAAGCGGCGGCCTCGGCTTTCGCGTGATGCGCAGCCTGGCGGCGGAGATCGGCGCCGAACTGCAGATCCAGTCCACCCATCTGGGCCTGACCTTTCGCCTCTCCTTGCCCGCCGGCGCCATGTCGGGCGCCAGACCGCCCTGATCTGAAATTGGGGCGGACGCAGCGCGGCTTTTGCGCTATTCCCGCCCCATGTTCTTTCACGGAATATTCCTGCCTTGGATGCGGCGTGCCGGTCTGTGGCTGTTCTGGCCCGCCGTCCTGGTGGTCGCCTGGGGCGAGCTGACGCCGCATCCGCCGTCGGAAGCCTCGCTGGTGCCCGACAAGGTCGAGCATTTCGTCGCGTATTTCGGCCTTGCCCTGCTTGCGACCCTGGCCTGGGGGCTGAAGCGTTCGCTATGGCTGGTCTTGCTGGCGGTGATCCTGCTGGGCGGGGTGCTGGAAATTCTCCAGAATTTTGTCGGGCGCGATGCCGAATGGCTGGATCAGGCCGTCAATGCCGTGGGCGCGCTGCTGGGCATGGGGGTGGCCATGGTCTATCTGGCCATGCCGCGCCGCCTTGTTGACGGCCCCAAGCGCGATTAGCCTTAGTCTCACGTGGAACGCAACAGCCGGGAGAAGCCTTTGTTCGAGGAATTCAAGAAATTCGCCATGCGCGGCAATGTGCTGGATCTGGCGGTCGGCGTGATCATCGGCGCATCCTTCACCGGCATCGTCAATTCGCTGGTCAATGACATCATCATGCCGCCCATCGGGCTGGCGCTGGGCGGGGTGGATTTCTCCAACTTCTTCTGGACCCTGAAAGGCGCGACCACCGACTCCCTGGCCGCCGCCAAGGCCGCCAAGGCGGTCACCATCAATTATGGCCTGTTCATCAACGCGGTGATCAATTTCACCATTGTCGCCTTTGCGCTTTTCGTGCTGATCCGCCAGATCAACAAACTGGCCGCCCCCAAGCCCGCCGATGCGGCCGCGACGCCGGAGGACGTCCTTCTGCTGCGCGAAATCCGCGACGCGCTCAAGAAATGAAGCGCGTCCTCCTGGCTCTGGCTTTGGTTCTGGCCGCGCCCGCAGCCGCGCAAATACCGGTCGCGCCCGCCATCGGCGATCCGGCCGCCGCGGCGAATGCCTTTTATGCTGTTTATGGCCCGCAGGTGGGCAAGGGCGGCGGCGTTCCCGACGCCGGCGCGCGCCTTCGCTATTCCGCCGTGCTCAGCCCGCGCCTCAACCAGCAGCTCTCCGATGCCGCCGCCGCCCAGAGGCGCCTGACCGCCAAGGTGAAGAATGCGGTGCCGCCGATGCTGGAAGGCGATATTTTCTCGTCCCTGTTCGAAGGCGCCACGGCCTGGAAGGTGGGCGCCTGCCAGAGCGATGGTGCCACCGCGCGCTGTCCGGTGGCGCTGAGCTATAGCCCACCGCCGCCCCCGGGCAGGCCGCCGGTCAAGCCGGCCAACTGGAACGACACGGTGGTGCTCACCAATGGCCCGCAGGGGTGGAAGGTGGATGACGTGATCTATGATGCAGGCTTTGCCTTCGGCAATACCGGACGGCTCAGCGCCATGCTGCGGATGGTTGTCGCTGCAAACCCGTAGTTTTTTGCCGCTTCCGGCCTATATGGGGAAGGAGAGGAAACGTCATGACCGAGACCAAAACCCTGACCCCCGAACAGCATCGCGTGCTGCGCGAGCACGGCACGGAACGCCCGGGCTCCAGTCCGCTGAACCAGGAAAAGCGTCCGGGCGAATTCCAGTGCGCCGGCTGCGGCGCCGAACTGTTCGACGCCAAAACCAAGTTTGAAAGCGGCACCGGCTGGCCCAGTTTCTACGACACCCTGCCCGGCGCGGTGAACACCACCACCGACACCAGCCACGGCATGGTCCGTACCGAGTTCCACTGCGCCAAATGCGGCGGCCATCTGGGTCACGTCTTCAATGACGGCCCTGGCCCGACCGGCCTTCGTTACTGCACGAATGGTTGCGCCTTGGATTTCAAGCCAGAAGCCAAATAGCAAACGCCGCGGCCTGTTAAGGGCCGCGGCGTTTCTGCTTCGAGGCAACACGTCAGAAGGTGTCGCGTGAACGGCCCGCCGCGCTGGCTTCAGCTTCGCGCAGGGCGTCGCCTTCCGGGCCTTCCAGCGCCTTTTCGGCATTTTTGCCCATCGCGGGGATGGCGGCCTTGTTCTTCTTCACAAAATCCGACTGGTCCTTGAGAAAGCTGCGCGAGGCCTGGTAATCGCCTTCGCCCACGATCTGTTTTTTCTTCGCCGCTTTCTTGGCTGTCTTTTTGGCTGTGGGCTTGCGGGACGCCTTCACGACTTTCTTCGTCTTGTTGGCTGGCTTCTTCGCCTTGGCCTTTGCCTTGCTCTTGCTGCTCTTGCGGGCGGGAGCCTTCTTGGCCTTTGCGGCGCGTGAAGGCGATTTTGTCTTGGTCGCCTTCTTCTTTTTCTTCGCTGCCATGTCTGTTCACTCCTTTGATGGGTCGCGCCGGACGGGCCCTTCGCTTGCGCTCAGGTCGCCGGTCGCTCCTGGATGGTCGCGCCGCGCGATGCCAGATGTGGGATGAAGTGTGGGAACGCGATAACTGCCCTCACTGAAAAGGCCGCTTCCCAGGAATTTTTGGCTTGAACTGGCGCACCCGATAGGATTCGAACCTATGACCTTCGCCTTCGGAGGGCGACACTCTATCCAGCTGAGCTACGGGTGCGTGGCCAGACCGGTCCTATATCCCAAGCGGTCAAAAAGCTAAAGCGCCGCCCTCAAAGGGCCGCCAGCGCGCGGTTGACCGTCTTTTCCGCCAGGGCCCAGACCGCCCGCTTCCAGGCCGGGGTGTCGGTGTAAAATGTGTCGCGCATCAGCTTGGAAATCTCGGCAGCGCGGCGACCGTCGGGGGCGAAACGATCCTGCCAGTTGGCCAGGCGCAGGGCCCTGACCATCTGCTCCAGCGCCACCGTGCCGACTTCCAGCGCCGCGAAGGTCAGCTCCGTCCCGGGCAGGAACTGCGCCACGCCATGGTCAATGGTGCCGGTCAGGGGGGCGGACAGCGATTCCCCCGCGCTGGTCGAAGCGGCCAGGCTGCCCCAGATCGCGCGGGCCCGGTCATGGATCGGGGTGCCGGGCGCGGCTTCGATGATCATCTCGCCCGCGCCGGATTGCCCCAGGCCCGTGTGAAAATCCATGGCGATGATTTTTCTCGCCCGCGACAGGTCTTCCCGCAGCACGGCGCGCAGCGCATGGGCCGACCAGCTTTCCCTGTCGCCGCCATAGAACAATCCGTCCGGATGCGTGTACTGCCCGCCGCTGACCGCCTGCTGCCACGCGGCCTGCCCGTGCTGTTTGGCATAGGCGGCCATGATGGCGTCGGCATGGGCGAAACCGGCATCGGACACATCGCGCAGCGCGATGGCATCGGCCAGTTCGTCATAACCGGGATTGGCCGGCGGGCTGGCGTGATCGACAAAGTTGCGGTTGATGTCGACATTGCTTTCATCCACCCGCCTGTTCCAGGCAAAGCCGAAGGGATTGAGTGCGTGGATCATCACCAGCCGCGCCCCATCCGGCGGCGCAACGCGGCCGCGCAGCAGTCCGGTCAGCACCCCCGATCCGAAATAGCCTTCCACGCCATGGGTGCCGCAGATCAGCAGCAGGGCCTTTTGCGCATCGCGCGGCCCCATGGCGCAGACATCCAGGAAAAGCGGCTTGCCGTCCGGACCCTTGGCCGATGGATGGACGCGCGCGATCACATCGACGCCTGCTGCCTCGCAGGCCGCAATGAAGGCTTTGCGGGCGCCGCGATAGTCTTGCGGAAAATAGCTTTCCGGGGATGCGCTCATCATTCTACTGTAGCGCGATGTCAGCCTTCGGCGCACTGGAAGAGTTGCGAACCCGCCCTATCGGCGATCAGGCAGCCATGCGCGCCGCGCGCAAGGGTTTTCGCCAGCGCATCGCCATTGCCCGAGATAACGCGTTGTTTGGCGAGGGTGTGGTGGAGGCGAGGGCCGCGGGACTGGCGGGCGAGAATTTCTATGCCTCGGACCGCAATCCGCCCTACTGGCACAAGGTGGAAGGGGCGACCGACAAGTTGTGGGTGCGCCGCACGGTGGCGGAAAAGCTGGCGGCTCTGAATGCGCGTCTGGGCGTGATCGGGCTGGAACTGTTTTTGTTCGATGCCTGGCGGCCTCGCGCCGTGCAGGCCTATTTCCATGATGTGTGGATGCCGCAGGAATTGGCGCGGCGTGGCAGCGCGCTCAGCGGCGACGCGCTGACCGAGGAGGTGGAACGCTATTGGGCCGCGCCCACCGACAATCCCGCCTCGCCCGCGCCGCATGCCACCGCGGCCGCGGTGGACCTGACGCTGCGATGGAAGAATGGCGACAGCCTGTGGATGGGATCGCTGTTCGACGACGTCACGGCGCTGGCGCATCGTGACCGCTTTGAAATTCTCGGCATGGAAAACTTTTCCTTCTCCGACCAGGAAGCGCGCGCCAACCGCCGGTTGTTGCACTGGCTGATGGTGGAAGAAGGCTTTGCCGGCCATCCCGACGAATGGTGGCATTTTTCCTGGGGCGACCAGATGTGGGCGGCGCTGACGAATGCACCGGCAGCGCATTACGGCGAAGCCTCTATTCCAGGATAGGCCGAAACGCCCCGTCCCAATCGGCGCCCGGCGGATGTTTCTCGAAATACGCAATCCGCGTCAGGTGCAGGTCGTAGAGCTTCTGGCTGGCGCCGGACAGGCGGCGGCATTGGGCGATCAGGTCGCGCGCCATCTGCCAGTGCTGCTTGCGGATGGCCTGGAAGATGTGATCGTGGAACACGGTCAGGGCGCGGAACTTCGGCGAGGCGCGCGACACGGAATTTCCCATGATGGCGTACAGCGTGGTGGGCGGATCGCTGGGGCCTGCCGCGATGCTGTCGATCTCCAGGAAGGCGAAGCCGCGTTCGGCGGCGCGCTTGGTTTCATCGGCCACGATCAGGGCCGGGCCATATTGATGCGACAGGGCCTGGATGCGGCTCGCCATCGCCACCGCGCCGCCATTGACGCTGTAGCCCATGCGGCCATAGCCACCAAAGCCGCCCGCGATCACCTGGCCGGTGGCGACGCCGACGCCGATCTCCACCAGCGGCGGCGCGTCCAGCCCGCGATAATCCTGCGCCAGATGCTCGGTGACGCGCGAGGACATGATCGCCATGCCATTTGCCGCCTCGCAGGCATGCATCGCATGCTCGGCGTCATCCAGCGGCGCATTCCAGAAGGCGGCGAAGCCGTCGGCGGTCAGCCGGTCGATGGTGCCGCCATGCGCCAGCGCCTGGTCGATCAGCGGCGTCAGCGCCGCCTGCATCAGCCGGGTGAAGCCGGCGGCGTCGTCCTTGTAGGCGGCGGCCAGCCCCGCCAGCCCCCGCACGCCGCACACCAGATAGGTGATGGTGCGGGTTTCGCCTTCGATATTCAGCAGATTGGGACGGCGGGCGATCTTTTCGATAGTGGCGCGCGGCAGGGAATCCGAAAAGGCCATGCGCAGTCCGGCATGGGCCATCCGCATGTCCTGGATATAAGCCGCCGCCCCCGCGCCGAAGGCAACCATCAGCGCCAGCGCCGGGGTCGCGGCATCCATCAACTGCGAGGATTGCACGAACAGATACCAGGAGATCAGGAACAGCAGCACGCTGCCGCCCATCGCCACGCCCGCCGCCCAGCCCAGGCCGAAGCGCCCGAGCATGAAAATCATCGCCGCGCCCAGCGCCAGCAGCAGCGCAATCTCGGCCAGTAGCATCCAGCTGGGGCGCGCCAGTACGTCGCCGCTGGCCAGATTGTCGATCGCTTCCGCCGTCACGCTGGCGATGCTGGCGGGGCCAAAGGGGGTCGTCACCATCGCGCCCTGCGCGCCCACCACCACGATCGCATCCTTCAGCGGCACCGCCTCCAGGACATTGGGATTGAGAATCTGCCCCGAGATATTGCCCGCGTAATGCAGCCATATGCGTCCGTCGCTGGCGGCGGGGATGGGCTTGCCGTCTGTCTCGAGCGCCGCGATGCCGACGCCCTTGAAAAAACTCAGGGGATCGCGCTCGTCGCTGATGACGGTGATGTCGGCCTTGCCGCGCGCCACCCGCAGCGTTTCGGCGGCCACGCCCGGCACCAGCATGTTGCCGACCCGCACCGCCAGGGCGAAGCGGCGCACCACCCCGTCGGCGTCGGGCAGAAGCGTGACGGCGGCCGATCCGGCGGCATGGGTTTCCAACAGGGTGAGCGGCGCGGCGGCGGATTCAAAGCGCGGCGCAAAGGCGAAAGGATCGTGGGTGCCGCGATAGACAAAGCGCGCCTTTATATTGGGGTGACGGCCCTGGACACCCAGCTTCACTGGCACGATCCCGGGAATGTCCTGCAAGGCGGCGGCCAGGTCATGTCCCGGTTCCGGCAACTTCGCCAGCGCGGTGCGCGCCGCGTCATTGCCGGGAGGCAGCTTCGCGCTCAGGCTTTGCGGCGAGGGGCCGGGTTCCAGCGGGGCGGTGAAGACCACCAGCCGCGCGCCTTGCTGGGCCAGGAGGCGCGTTACCCGCACCATGCTGTCTTCGTCCATCGCCGGCAGGTCCAGCACCTTGACCGGCAAGCCTGCGATTTCGCGGGAGGTATGGCGCTGGTAGGTGTCGAACAGCCGGTTGCCCAGGGAGGACGGGATGCCAAAGCCGTCCAGCAGCAGCACGGCCACGCCCAGCGCCAGAAGCAGCGCGGGGGCCAGCAACACGCTGATGGGCCGGGACCAGGTCATGAAGCTACCCACGGCGGGAAAAGCCCCGCGCCCGGCACCCTATTATCGTTAATGCGGAGGAGCCAGCGCGTTGACGCGAAGGCCTAAGGGGCTACTTCGCCGTCACGCGAATGGCGACCTGGGCCAAGAGGATGCGCGCACCCTTCTTTTTCAGGGCGCGGTCGGTGACGGCCTGCAGGCGGTCGGCGATCATCCCCACATCGGGCTGGGCGTCGGTGCGCACCACATTGGCGGTGAAGGCCATCAGGTTGCGGATATAGGCGTCGCGCAGCACCGGCAGCGATCGGGTGACGACGTCGCGCATATGTTCGTCCGGCACATCAATGCCGGCGCCCACCATCAGCATGCCGGCGGCGCGGTTGTCGGCCACGATGGTGGTGTAGATGGGGTCCACCATGATGTAGCTCTTGGACTGGGTGGTTTTGTGCTCTGGCGCTTTTTGCGCTTTCTCGCCATGCTCCGCGGCCTGACCCGGCAAGCCGGTCAGGGCAACAAACACCAAAGCGAT
>CANKIV010000107.1 GCA_947482125.1 Alphaproteobacteria bacterium | reverse complement strand
CGTACTTCTGCAAGGTGCGCAGGCCGGGCAGGGTCTTGCGGGTGCAGACGATGCGGGCCCTTGTACCTTCAACCGCCCTGACCAGCGCGGCGGTCAGTGTGGCGGTACCTGACAGCGGCCCCATGAAGTTCAGGGCGATCCGTTCTGCGGTCAAAATGGAACGTGCGCTGCCGTTGACCGTCGCCAGCAGCGTGCCCGCGCTTACCTCGGAGCCGTCCGGCGTTGCAACATCCAGGGCCAGCGCCGGGTCCACGAGCCGGAACGCGATTTCAGCACAGATCAATCCGGCCAACCGTCCGGGCTTGCGTGCGACCAGCCGGGCGGTGGCGCTTTTGGCCGCCGGAATGGTGAGCTGGCTGGTGATGTCGCCGGCGCGGCCCAGGTCTTCCAGCAGGGCAGCGCGAACCACCGGCTCGAGCAGCAGCTCCGCAGGCGGGCGGGTGAAGTCCAACGCGATCATTTGCTGGCGCGGCGGGGGCGCGCGGTGTCACCGGCGGCAATGTGTTCGGCATCGGCCAGGGTCAGGAAGGTCCGTACGCCCTTGGCGGCGGCTTTGGGATAATCGCTGCGCCAATGGCCGCCGCGCGACTCCGTGCGGGTGAGGGCGGCGGCGGTGACCCGCCTTGCGGCGGCGATCATGTTCAGCAAAGCAGGCTCGCCGCTGGTCTTTTCAACCCGGGCAATGACATCCAGCGCCGCGCGCAGTCCGTCCGCATCGCGCTCCAGGGCCACGAAACGGCTCATCGCCTGGCGCAGCACCACCGGCGGTGCGGGGCTGGCAAAGCGCTGCGGCGCGGGCGGGGTGCCGCGCAGGCGGCCTGCCTGCAAATACCCGCGCACATCGTCCGCAACTCGCGCCCCGAACACCAATCCTTCCAGCAGCGAATTGGAGGCCAGGCGATTGGCGCCATGCAGGCCGGTGGCGGCGCATTCGCCCACCACCCACAGGCCGGGCAGGGAGGAGCGCCCCTGTGCATCCGACGCGATGCCGCCCATGTGATAATGCGCGGCGGGCGCCACAGGGATCATCTGGCGCACCGGATCTATGCCGCCCGACATGCAGGCAGCATAGACGGTGGGGAAGTGATGGGGGAAATCCGCCCCGATGGCGGCGCGGCAATCCAGAAACACATTCTGTCCCGACAGGATCTGGCGGTGAATGGCGCGGGCGACGATGTCGCGCGGCGCCAGCTCGGCGTCATTGTGGATCGCCGTCATGAAGCGTTCGCCGCGCGTATTGACCAGCACCGCGCCTTCGCCGCGCAGCGCCTCGGTCGCCAGCGGCGCGGGGTCACGGCCGCATGCGATGGCGGTGGGATGGAACTGCACGAATTCCGGATCGGAAATCAGGGCGCCGGCGCGCGCCGCCATGCCCAACCCTTCGCCGCGCGATTCCAGGGGATTGGTGGTGACGGCATAGAGTGCGCCCAGTCCGCCGGTGGCAAGCACCACGGCGCGGGCGCGGAACAGGATCAGGCGGGCGTCCGCGCCGAGGCCCGAGCGGGCAAACAGGCCGGTGACCCGGCCATTCTCCATCGCCAGTTCGACGGCATGGAAGCCTTCCAGAAGGGTAATGCCGTCGGCGGCATTGGCGCGCTGCGCCAGGGTGGCGGAAATCGCCGCGCCGGCGCCGTCGCCTTTGACATGCACGATGCGGGGCAGGGAATGCGCTGCTTCGCGCCCCAGCGCCAACGTGCCGTCGGGTTTGCGGTCGAACGGCGTTCCCAGCGCGATCAGGTCTTCGATGCGGGCCGGGGCTTCGCGCGCCACCAGATCGACGATGGCCGGATCGCACAGGCCCGCGCCCGCCACCATCGTGTCATGGGCGTGGCTTTGCCAGCTGTCGTCATCACCCATTGCGGCGGCGATGCCTCCTTGCGCCCAGGCGCTGGAGCCGGACAGGCCGGGCCGGGTGCCCGCCAGCACGATGGAGGGCATGGGCGAAAGCTTCAGCGCCGTGAAAAGGCCGGCGATACCGGCGCCCAGAATAAGGGCGCCGTCGGTTTCGACGATGCTGTCGATGTGGGTCATCAGATTTTGACCGCCAGCATGCGGTCGATCGGCGCCCTGGCCCGCGCCGCGATTGCCGGATCCACGATCACTTCATGCGTCATGGTCTGAAGCGAATGCAGGATGCCGTTCAGGGTGATGCGCTTCATGTGCGGGCAGAGATTGCAGGGCCGCACGAATTCGGTCTGCGGATTTTCCACGGCGACATTGTCGCTCATCGAGCATTCGGTGATCAGCACGACGCGCTGCGGCTTGTGGCTGCCGACATAGTTGATCATCGCCGCGGTCGAGCCAGCGAAATCGGCTTCCGCCACCACTTCGGGCGGGCATTCTGGGTGAGCCAGCACCACGATGCCGGGATGGGCGGTGCGGTAGTCGCGGATTTCCTGCGCCGTGAAACGCTCGTGCACTTCGCAGGCGCCTTCCCAGGTGATCACCTTGACGCCGGTCTTGGCCGCGACGTTGCGGGCCAGATACTTGTCCGGAATCATGATCACGGTATCGACGCCGAAATCCTTGGCGATGCGCTCGACCACGGCCACGGCATTGCCGCTGGTGCAGCAGATGTCGCTTTCCGCTTTGACCTCTGCAGACGTGTTCACATAGGTAACCACCGGCAGGCCGGGATATTTCTGCTTCAGCAGCCGGACATCGGCGCCGGTGATGGAGGCGGCGAGGCTGCAGCCGGCCTCCATGCTGGGAATCAGCACGGTCTTTTGCGGCGACAGGATTTTCGACGTCTCGGCCATGAAGTGCACGCCGGCCTGGACGATGATCTGCGCATTCGTGCGCGCCGCCTCGCGGGCGAGGGCAAGGCTGTCGCCTACGAAATCGCCCACGCAATGGAAGATTTCCGGCGTCATGTAGTTGTGCGCCAGGATGACGGCGTTCTTTTCGCGCTTCAGGCGGTTGATCTCGGCGATCACGGGGGCGTAGGCGGGCCATTCCACTTTCGGAATGACGCCCGAGACCTTGGCGTACAGATCGTGCGTCGCGCGTGCGACGGCGTCGGTATAGGCCAGTTCCAGTCCCATCTTGTCCTCCTGCCGCCAATTAATACTCATTTCGAGTATATATATGGGGCAAAAAACCCGGCCTTCAAGGAGCCGGTTCGCGTTTTATGCTACACGCGAGCATATTGGGGTCAAGAGTCGGGAATGCCACAGATCAGGCTTTTACGACGTGCCTATGACGATTTCCCACGTCTGGAGCCCAGCCTGAGGCCTGGCGCCGGGCGCTCGCGCAGTACCCCGCGCCGGAAGCGGAACAGTTCGGCGGGTCGGCCACGGGCGGGGACGGAGAACTTGCCGGTGCCTTCCACCAGCCCCTGTTCGGCCACCAGCCGGCGGAAATTCTGCTTGTGCAGCCGCAGGCCGGCCAGGGCTTCCACCGCCCGCTGCAGCTCCAGCAGGGTGAAGTCGGGCGCCATCAGTTCGAACACCACCGGGCGGTATTTCAGCTTGCCGCGCAGCCGCGCGATGGCGGTGGCGAGAATCCGGCGATGGTCGAACAGCATGGCGGTGCCCAGGCCGGTGCCGGACTTGCCGCTGTCGCGGTAGAATTCCTCCACCAGCCCGGCTTCATAGAGAAGCTCGTAGCGCTCCAATACGCGTTCCTCGTCCCAGCCTTCGCCGAAACAGACATTGACGCGCTCGCGCCTCGCTTCGGCGGTTTCGGCGTTGGGCGCGTCCTTCACGAATTTCTTCAGCGCCGGAAGGATCACGCTGTCGATCATGGCCGGCTTGGCGTCGCGCCAGTCCTCCCAAGGGAAATAGTGATACCAGCCGCGCCACTGGGTTTCCGGGGCTTCCTTTACCCGCCGCGTCAGCGCCAGATAACCCACGGATACCACCCGCGATGCCTTGGCTTCTTTTTGCAGGCCGGACGAAGGCAGATGCCGCCCCTTGTCGCCAAAGGTGTAGAGCTGCTCAGTGTAGCCCAGATCGAAACGGGTCTGCTCGCCCACCCATTTGCGCAGGCCCGACTCCAGGGTGCGGTGATGAGCGGGATCAAATGGTCCGAAGGGCAGGGCATCGTCGGTGCCGTCGTGCGCCACCACCAGCACCACCGGCTGCTCGCTTTCCACCGCAACGATGGCGGCGGACAGGCCGATGCTCACAACCGTGGTGCTCATAGGCCCACCAGCGGGAAGGCCGTGGTGACGCCTTCCTCCACCACCATGGGCGGCCCCATCGTGTTCAAGGCGGCGATCATCTTTCCATTCCGCCCCAGCGCGTCATCGGCATGTTGCACCAGCAGCCGGTTGGGCTGGGCGTGCGGCGCGCGCTGGCGAATGGCGCGGGCGATTTCGATTTCACGGTCCGGGCCCAGCCGGTCGCACAGGATGGTGAAGGCGGACGCCATCGAGCGCGAAATTCCTGCCCAGCAATGAATCACCATTGGCGCGCGGGCGTCCCAGCTTCGCGAAAATTCCAGCAGCTCGTCGATATGACGGCGCACGGGTGGCGCGGTGCCGGCCGCGGGGTCCACGATATCGTTGACCCCCAGCCGAAGATGCGCGGCGGCGGGAAATCCCTCCGGCGTCGCAATCATGTGCTCGGGCGACAGCAGGCTGACGAGATGCGACGGGGCATGGGCATTCAGGGCGTCGGCAAGGCTCGACAGGGGTGTGACCAGAAGGCGGGGCATGGCCGCCTTTTAGCAGCTATTGAGCATAAAGGCGGTGAAACCTTGCCAGGAACTGGGCCTGGGCCTCGGCGGTGCCGAGGGGGGCCAGCCGGGGCGTTTTCAGGCCCCTGGGGGGCGTTCCGAACAGCCGGCCTGCTTCCGCCTCCTCAAACCCCGCAAGCTGAGTGGCCTCGTAATAGGCCGACAGGTGGTCCGCCCGCTTGAACAGGGTCTTGAGATCGGCGGGGACATGGGCGCTCAGCCCGAAACGCTGGTGAATGGCAGCCTGAAGTCTTTCCTCCAGGGCCTTGTAATCAATGCCAATTGCCGCCTTGAAGGGACTGATGAGGTCACCGACAACATATTCGGGTGCGTCGTGCAGAAGCGCCATAAGCCGGGCTTCGCGCGCCAGCCGGGGTGACAGCTCAACCACCAGCCGTTCGACCAGTACACTGTGCTGGGCCACCGAGAAGGCATGTGTTCCTTTGGTCTGGCCGTTCCAGCGCGCCACCCGGGCCAGGCCATGGGCGATGTCGGCGATTTCGATGTCGAGCGGGCTGGGCTCCAGCAGGTCCAGCCGCCGTCCGCTGAGCATGCGCTGCCAGGCGCGGGCCTTGCCGCTCTTTCTGATCACATCAGGCATAGAGCAACCGCAGAGCCACCAGGGTGAGCGTCACGGACAATATGATGCGCAGCGCCGTATCGGGCAGCCTTGGGGCAAACTGGCTGGCCAGCATGACGCCCGGCAGCGAACCGCATAGCAGCGCCACCAGCATCCCGAAATCGACACCGCCGCTCGCCACATGGCCCATGCCGGCGACCAGGGTCAGCGGCACCGCATGGGCGATGTCCGAGCCGGCGATCTTCACCACCGGCAGTTCAGGGTAGAGCAGCAGCAGTGCGGTGACGCCAAGGGCGCCCGCGCCGACCGAGGAAATTGTCACCATCATGCCCAGCGCAATGCCGGTCGCGACGGTGTAGAGGAAAGTCCGCCGGTCGCTCATCACGCCCATGCGGCGCGAATAGCTGGCCAGCAGGTGGCGGCGAAACAGCAAGGCTGCCGCTGTCATCAGCAGTGCCACGCCCAGCACCTTGGTGACGATGGCGCTATAGGCGGCGCGATCCACCTCCAGCAGCCACAACACCCCCATTGTCGCAACAGATGCCGGCAGACTGCCCAGCGCCAGCCTCCGCACCACGCGCCAATCGATGGTCTTGTTGAAGCCATGGACCAGGCTGCCGCCGGTTTTCGTGACGCTGGCATAGATCAGATCGGTGCCCACGGCCGTGACCGGGTTGACGTTGAACAGCAGGATCAGCAACGGCGTCATCAGCGAGCCGCCGCCCACGCCGGTCATGCCGACCAGGAACCCGACGGCGAAACCGGAGACGATGAAAAGGGGCGAGACGGAGGCGAGCAGATTCATTCTGTTTTTTTGCTTTTGTGTGTTTTTTTGGGGAAGGGCGCGCAATTTCACACAAAGTTCAGTTTGGAACAATCGGCGACGTTTTTCTGCGTTTTTGCGCGGGAAACAGGCAGTTACCGCAACCCGCGCGGGATTTTACGCGCAGCCGCAACGTCAAGCACCCGCAACTTTAACAACCGCTCCACCAAGGTTGAAAAAGCCCTAACGGGTGCGCGCTTGAACATGTCACGCGCACGCCTAAGCGCAACTGGTCATTTAGAAATTGGGGTTAAGACAAAAGCTGACCAAGAGACCGTTTTTGAATTTGCGAAACATTTCGCCCCTGATCGATCCGATGCACAAGCCGGGCCGCAGCCGCTTCGGCCTGGCGGGGACGCTTGGCTTTTTCGTCGCCGGCCTGGTGATCGGCTTGGGACTGGTGTCGGACCTGGGCGCGCAATTCATCGCCGGCCTGATCATCGTGGCTGGATTGTGCTTCGGCCTTTTCCTGCTGGCCCGGGTGGCGGAAAATACGCGCACGCGCGTCACCGCCGGCGAGGCCAGCTATCGCGCCTTTTTCGATCATGCCGTGGACGGCATTTTCCGTACCACGGCGGATGGCCATTATCTGGCGGTCAACCAGGCACTGGCCGACATCTACGGCTATCCCAATCCTGACGCCCTGATCGCCGGCCTGACCGACATCAGCGTCCAGCTCTATGTCGAAGCCAGCCGCCGCGAGGATTTCAGCGCCCTGATGCAGGCCAACGACGTGGTGACCAATTTCGTCTCGGAAATCTATCACCGCTCCGGCCGGCGCATCTGGATTTCGGAAAATGCCCGCGCCGTGCGCGACTGGTCTGGCGAGCTGCTTTGCTATGAAGGCACGGTCGAGGACGTCACCGAAAAATTCGAACAGGACCGCGCCCTGCGCGTCGCCCTGCGCCAGGCGGAAATCGCCAACAGGATGAAGGCGACCTTTCTGGCGGCAATGAGCCACGAGCTGAAAACGCCGCTGAACGCGGTGCTGGGCTTTTCCGAGATCATCCGCGACGAAGTGCTGGGCCCTGTGGGCCATGACGCCTATCGCGACTATGCCGGCGACATTCACCGGAGTGGCACGCGGCTTCTGTGCATCATCAATGACGTGCTGGATGTCTCGCGCCTGGAAGGCGGATTGCTGACCATCGACGCGCACCCCGAAGATGTGCAGGGCCTTGCCGAACAGGCGATCAAGCAGGCGCGCGGCATCACCCAGGACAAGCGCCAGATCGAGATCGATGTGCCGGCCGACATGCCGTTGCTGCTGGTGGATCCGCGCCGCATCTCCCAGGCGCTGGGAAATCTTCTGGCCAATGCCCTGAAATTCACGCCCGAGGCGGGACAGGTTCGCGTTGTCGTGACCCGCACGGCCGATGGCGGTGCGCTGCTGATGGTGGAAGATACCGGCATCGGCATGGCCGAGGAAACCGTCGCGGCGGCGCTGGAACCGTTCCGCCAGCTGGACGGCAGCCTGGCGCGGCGCTTTGAAGGCGCTGGCCTGGGGCTTTCGATCGCGAAGGCGCTGACGGAGCTGCATGGCGGCTCACTGTCGGTCAAGAGCGCGGTGGGCCAGGGGACGACAGTCACCATCGCCCTGCCGCCCACGCGCCTGTGCGCGCAAACCGGCGCGGCCAAGGTCGCCTGATCTGTCTTTTGGCTTTTTTGTTTGTGCCGGGCG
>CANKIV010000106.1 GCA_947482125.1 Alphaproteobacteria bacterium | reverse complement strand
GCTCCAGGTCGCGCCCTGGTTCCAGTGACAACTGGCGCTTTGCGTCACTTCCTTCAATGTGCCTGGACCCACAGCGAAAATCTTCAGAATGCCGCGCACCTTGCCGTAACTGGGATCGGTTTTGACATAGGCGGCGCCATTGGCCAGCACCACCAGCAGATGCTTGCCGTCGGGCGACAGGGTGGCGTGCTCGGGCGTCCTGCCCACGGGCAGCGACAGCGCCAGCTTGTGAGTCTTGAGGTTTACCATGGCGATGGTGCCGGTCTTGTCGGCGCCGGTCGCGGCACCGCCGACATTGGTGTTGATCAGCCAGTTGCCGTCCGGCGTCACCACCGCGCCGTAAGACGACTTGCCGGTGACCAGATCCTTGCCGGTGCGGGTGACCTTGGTGCCGTCAATCGCCAGCTCGATGATGGCGGGCGGGTTCCAGACCGTGACATAGGCGTGGCGGCCGTCGGGCGCGAAGGCCACGTCGGTGACCTCGTGTCCGGCGCCGATATCCACCCGCCCGACCTTGGTCAGCCGGTTGCCGGCGAGGCTGAAGGCGGTGACGGCGCCGTCGGCCCTTGAGGCGACCAGCACCAGGTTCTCGGCGCGGTTCATGGAGACGCCGCTGGCCTGCAGGCCCGCATTGACGGTCTGCACCACCCTGGGCTTGGCCGGATCGCTGAGATCGATCACCGAGACGCGGTCGTCAGGCGTGGGCTTGTACGGATCGGCGGGATTGACCTTCTGCGCCGCCGTCACGATGGCGAATTTCTCGTTTTTGCTGACCGCCACCGCATTGGGCGAACCGATCATCGCGACCGGGACCTTCACACTGCCCATCACCTTGGGGGGATATTTGCCCAGGTCTATGACGCTGATGCTGTCGGGCGTCACGCCGGTGGCTTCGCCCTTCTGGAGCTGCTTGCCGTCATTGGCCGAGATCGCCAGCCCGGCCCAGGCGGCAACGGGACAGAACGACAAGACTGCGGCCACCAGCGCGCTGCGAATCTTCATGAAAACCTCCCCAGGAATAGCTTCAAAGGTGCTGTTGACCGCACCTGACGCCCCAAGTGTGCGGCGGGCGGGCGGGATCGGCAAGGCCCTGTCAGGGCTTTGCCGGCGGCTTCACAAAGGCTTCCACATCCCGGGCCGCCAGGGTCTGCACGCCCGGCTTCTGCAGAAAGCCGAGATCGCGAAACCAGTCCACGAACCTGTTCTGCCAGGTGCCAAAGGCGGTGCCGCCGCGGTCGTTGAGGCCGCCGCCATGCACCCCGATGGCGTAGATGTGCATTTCCAGGTTCGGAATGCCGGCATTCAGCATCGCCGCAAAATATTCGTCGGCCCAGACGGCATGAACCTTGTCGCCATATCCGGCGCTGGCGATGAAGGAGGGTGGCGCGTTTTTCGGAATGGCGGGCTTGCCGCCCTTGGTGAAGAGCGACGGGCCGGGATAGATCAAACCCACGAAATCGGGGCGCGACGTCACGCCCGCCAGCGGATCGCCGGCGGCGCTGTTCCTGACGTCGAAATCGTCATAGGCGATGGCCGAGGCCATGCCCAGTTCTGCGCCCGCCGAAAATCCCAAGACGCCGATCTTCCTGGGATCGATTTTCCAGGCCGCAGCATTGGCGCGCACCAGGCGGATGGCCTGCTGCAGGTCGTACACTTCATCGGTTTTCGGCTCATAGCCGTCACGCCTGAGCCGGCTTCGGATGATGATGGTGTTGACGCCATAGGTGAAGAAATACGGCACCAGGTCGGCGCCGCCGCCGGCCACGTTCAGCGTATTGTGGCCGCCGCCCGGCACCAGGATGATGGCCGCGCCCGTATTGTTGGCGCCGGCGAGATGCACCTCGATGGACGGGTTGTGGATGTTGACGATGCTGGTGATGCGGCCCGGCACCAAAGGGTCCATCATGTAGACTTCCGCCTCGCGGATTCGTTTTGGATTCAGATAAGGCGAGTCCGGTGCGAACAGCGGCATCACGATGCCGCCCGGCAGGATCGGCTGCGGCGCGTAGGCGCGGCTGGTCACCGGCCCCGGTTTGGGCACGCCCAGGGGCGGCGGCACCGCCATGCCCTGCGCCAGACAGGATGTGGTCATCGCGGCCGCCAGAAACGGCGCCATCCAGAATTTGAAGGTTTTGCGCATCCCGTCCCCGCTTTTCTTTTGCCCAAGCCTAGCAAGGAATGCCGGGACTGTCTCAAACTGGCGCAGGCCGGTTTTGAAGGGGTGTTAAGGGATGACCCGCTAGCCTTGCTCCATGGCGGGCATTCTCACCAGTTTCACCGGGCGCGACGCGCTGCTTTGGGGACATCAGCCCCTGAAGCTGGCGCATGGCCTTGGCGATCAGGCGCTGTTCTCGCGCCCCGCCCTCGCCCGCCTGATCGAAACCTATCCGCGCGAGCATTACAGCCTGATCGCCATGGGGTCTCCGCAGGACAGCAAGTTGTGGCGCGAAGGCGACCTCACCGGGTTGCCGGGCGAAGCGGTGCTGGATGCCATCGCCAAAGGGCGCCTGTGGCTCAACCTGCGCAATGTCTCGGGCGTCAACGCGGCCCACCGCCGCCTGCTGGACGAAATCTTCGCGCAGCTGCACCAGGCCATTCCCGGCTTCGAAGCCAGCAAGTGGGAAAATGGAATACTGATCTCGTCGCCGGGCGCGCAGGTCTATTATCATGCCGACCTGCCCGGCCAGTTGTTGTGGCAGATCGCGGGCAAGAAACGCGTCTGGCTTTATCCCAATGGCGCGCCGTTCCTCACCCAGCGCCATCTGGAAGACATCGCCCTGTTCGATGTCGAGGTCGATATCCCCTATGCGCCCTGGTATGACGAGCATGCCAGGATCTTCGATCTTGCGCCGGGCGAAATGCTGTCCTGGCCGCTGAACGCGCCGCACCGGGTGGAGAATGTCGAAGGCCTCAGCATCTCGATGACGGTGTCCTTCTCCTCGCCCGCCATCCGGCGCGCCGAGATCGTGCATCTGGCCAACGGACTGCTGCGCCATCGTTTCGGCATCGCGCCCAAAAGCCGCCGCATCGAAGGCCCGGGCTTTTTCGCCAAGGCGGCGCTGCAGAAACTTATGCGCAACTCCGGCTGGGTACGCCAGCAACGCCAGGCGCGGCGCGAGATCACCTTCCGCCTCGATTCCAGCGGCCAGGCCATCGACCTGATGGCCGCGGAATGACCATCGCTGATCTCGACCTGTTCGCGCACGCGCCACCGGACACACGCTACCGCACGCGGCTGACGGCCGGCTGGACGGCCGCGGACTGGCAATGGCGCGCCGGCCTTTCCACCGTGTTCCAGCGCCCCGAATGGCTGGCGCCCTTCTATGACGCGGTGGCGCGGCATGAACCTGACATCATGCCCATGACGGTAGAGGTAACCGATGACAGCGGCGTGCCGGCCTATCGCCTTGCCCTGCTCCAGCGTGCAGTCGGAAATTTGCGGCTGGTGGAATTCGCTGACCTCAACATGACGGATTTCAACGCGCCCCTGCTGGGTCCGGCAGCGCCGCGCTCGACGGAAGAAGCAGCGCAGGCCTGGGCCGCCGTGAAGCGGGCGCTGCCGTCCTGTGACGCAGTCCGGCTCACCAAGATGCCCGCCATGATCGGAACCCGTCCCAATCCGCTCGCCTTGCTGCCGGGTCTTCTGCCCGCGGCGGTGAACGGCAATGTCGTCGCCATGGGCGAGGACTGGAACGGCTTTCACTTCGGCCTGGAGCGCACCGTGCGCAAGGAGCTGGAACGCAGCTGGCGGGTCTTCACCCGCGCAGACGATGCGAACCTGTTCACGGTCACCGATCCCGCCGAGGCGCTGGCGGTGCTGGCCCGGATGGAAGAACTGCAAAGCGCGCGCATGCGCGAGCTGGGCCAGCCCTACACGCTGGACGAACCGGTGACCGCCGATTTCTATCGCCGCCTGATCGAGAACGGGCTGGCAACCGGCTATGCCATCCTCACTGTTCTGCGCGCCGGCTCCGAACTCGTCGCCGCCCTGCTGGGCGTGCGCGACGGCGACAACTATGTGATGATCCGCCTGGCCCATGCCGGCAATGACTGGGGCAGGATTTCGCCCGGACGCCTGCTCATTCACAAGACGCTGGAAAAACTGCACGCCGATGGCTGCCGCAGCTTCGATTTCAGCATCGGCAATTATGCCTACAAGCGCCGCTTCGGCCCCGTGCGCACGCCGCTGTTCGATCATGTCGAAGCCCGCAGCCTGCGCGGCGTGCCGCTGATGCTGCGCAGCCACGCCGCCGGCTGGCTGCGTCAACGACCGCGCCTGCGCGCGCGGGTGCGCGGCATGATGGGCAAGCCGCCCAGCCGCGAAGAATTCTGATCAGATCAGCGGCATCGCCAGCAGCCAGACCTGGCCGATGCGGGTGAGCGCATTGCTCACCGTTTCCACCTTGAGGCCAAAGCGCTCAGCCGCGCGCAGGGCGTAACGCAAGAGACCGGGGCGGCAGCCATAGTCGCTGGGACGCTCGGCGACGTCGTGGGAATAGAAGATGATCCAGGCCTTCTTGCGCGCGGCGGCTTCATAGGCGCGGTCGATGCGGCCGGTGTCCATCTGGCGATCGATCAGCGGCAAAGCATTGAGATACTGCGCATCGGTGGCGCCATGGTTGAGATCGGGGCGGACGCTGCGGCTGGAACGAAAATGCTTTTTCAGCCGCATCTTCCAGGCCATGGTGCCAAGGCCGAAAGGATAGGCGAAATTCTCCAGCGGCAGCCCCGGCTCGATGCCCTTCAGCAGCGCGCGGTTACGCAAGATGTCGGCCTGGATCACCGCACCGTTCATGCGGTCGGCCCGGCCATGGCTGTGGCTGTAGCAGCCGATCTCATGGCCGCGCGCATGCAGGTCAACAACCTTGTCGCCGCCAATCACGCGCCAATGATCCGCCTGGGTGTCCAGCATCCCACCGGCCACATAGAAGGTGGCGTGCGCGCCATGCTGCTCGATCAGATCGGCCCCGGCGGTGGCGGCGGAAACGGGAACATCGTCGAAGGTGAAGCTGACGGCGGGCGCAGCGGAGGTGGCGTTGAAGGGCGCAACGGGCACATGCATGGCCAGCCTGTGGCGCAGCCGGTCGATCAGGCTGAGGCGCTCGGCATCTTCGGGCGGTGCGGACTGGATGATCATGTCCGGGCCTCCTGGGTGATGAAGCGGTACAGTGCCGTGGCCGACAGCAAGTACAGCGCGAACTGGATAAGGCTCAGTCCCAGCCCGACCTGGAGCAGATCGGTGGTCCAGGACAGCAGCATGGCCAGCGCCGCCGCATTGATGCAGACCAGCCCGATGGCGACAGCCGCACGCACGGTCATGCGGCCATGCACGAAGAACAGCTCGCCATGGAATTCCATCAGATTGCGCAGGGCCGGCACGATCAGCATGGGTGCGAAGAGCTGCGCCGCGACCGCGACATTGGCGCCCAGCAGGTTCGGACGCAGCCACAGCAGCGCCACCAGCGCTGCAAAACCCAAAGTGGAACCGGCCAGGATCACGCCTTCGACCGTCAGGGTGCGGCTGAGCGCATTGCGGATTTTCTTGCCCTCGCCGAACAGCTTGCGGGTGTAGAGCGTGTAAAATGTGCGGAACGGAATGGCGGTGAAGTCGATGATGCGGGTGGCGATGGCATAGACGCCGGCGAATTTCGCGTCGGTCAGGGACAGGACGATGATCTTGTCCACCTGGCCCTGGGCGTTGAGCGCGAAATAGGACACCGCGAACATCACGCCATCGCGCAGGCGCGACCGGAACAGCCGCATGCGCCAGCGCAGCGAGACTGACGGGCGCAGCAGCAGCCATACCGCCGCCAGCGCCGCGAAATTCGAGACGCCATAGACGAAGGCCCATTGCTCGATTCCCCCGCCGCCCATCAGTGCAAAGGCGACAGCGCCGCTGGCGCGCATGGCGGATGCGACCGTGATGGTGAGCGAGCCGGTCCTGAAGTTGCCCATGCCGTTGTGGATCTGGGTGAGCGTTTCCACAACGCGCCACAGCAGCACTTCCACCAGCAGGATGGCGATGAAGGCTGGCAGTGAAATCGCATGCTGGAAAAGAAGATAATAGAAGGGCAGCGCGACCAGGATGCCCAGCGGCGTGGTCAGGCAGAGGCTGCCATAGAACAGCGCGAGATATTGGCCCAGCAGGCGCGGGCGGCCCGCCGCGGCGCGGAAGGCCAGACTGCCAAAGCCCAGGCCGGAAAAGCTGGCGATCATCAGCCCCGCCGCCGAGGCCGAAGCGAAGATGCCCATGGCCGGAAGGCTCAGCGTGTTGGCAAGCACGAAGAAATAGACCGCCTGCAGGCCGACGCGGCCGACGGTACCAACCAAAAGCTGGCAGTAATTCTCCACGGCGCGGCGCAAGCCGGGCTGCAAGAAGCCCTGCTGGATCCTGTCACGCGTGACGGCGGCGAGAGACATGCGCCGCAGTGTAGGGAGCGAGAGCTAAGGAATGCTTGCGGCGGCAACCGCCCCAGGCCGCGCCATAAGGCGCTGTTTTTACTTGGTTTTTACGCTACGGACGAATGGTGATCGCCGCGCCCTGGGTATAGGCGTTGCCCCAGAGGGAAAAGGGATTGGGCGGCGGCGCTTCCCCCGGCCTGGGTGCGACCGCCGATACCAGGGTCAGGTCCATCACCAGCGCCTGGCCCGGCGGCACCAGACCGGCCACGGCGCTGGTCGCGCCGAACCCCAGATTCGACGGCATCACGATTTGCCAGTGATCGCCTTCGCGCATCAGCGACAGCGCCTCGCTGAGCCCGGCCAGGGTGATGGTGCTCAGGACAGCGGCGGCCGGCAGGCTGGGGGTGGTGCTGTCCACCAGCGTGCCGTTGATCAGCCTGATGCCATAGCGGATCTGCACCACATCGTTGCGGCCGGGGCGGCGGCCGACGCCGCTGCGCAGCACGCGATACTGCAAGCCGCTGGGGCGGGTGACCGTGCCGGGCTTTTTCGCATTCGCCGCCAGATAAGCGGCGTTGGCGGCGGCGCTCAAGCCATCATCCGCCGCCAAGGCCATTTGCGGCACGCACAGCCCGGCCAGGACCAGAAGGACGAAGCGCCTTCTCATGCCTTGATGAAGGCCAGCAGGTCGGCATTGATCGTCTCGGCTTCGGTGGTGCACATGCCGTGCGCAAAGCCTTTATAGGTCTTCAGGGTACCATTCTTCACCAGCTGGGCGGTCAGCGGCGCGGAATCGGCATAGGGCACGATCTGATCGTCATCGCCATGCATCACCAGCACCGGCACCGTGATCTTCTTGAGATCCTCGGTGAAGTCGGTTTCGGAAAATGCCTTGATGCCGTCATAATGCGCCTGCGCGCCGCCCATCATGCCCTGGCGCCACCAGTTCTGGATGACGCCTTCCGATACCTTCGCGCCCGGCCGGTTGAAGCCGTAAAAGGGGCCCGCCGGCAGGTCGCGGTAGAATTGCGCCCGGTTGGCGGCAAGCTGCGCCCGAAGGCCGTCGAACACATCCCCGGGCAGACCGCCCGGATTGCCTTCGGTCTTGAGCATCAAGGGCGGCACGGCGCTGATCAGCACCGCCTTGGCGACACGGCTTTCGCCGTGGCGGCCCAGATAATGGGCCACCTCGCCGCCGCCGGTGGAATGGCCGACATGCACGGCACCCTTCAGATCCAGGTGCGACGTCAACGCCGCCAGATCGTCGGCATAGTGATCCATATCATGGCCGCCGCCGGTCTGGGTCGAACGCCCATGGCCGCGCCGGTCATGGGCGATGACGCGGAAACCCTTGGCGAAAAAGAACAGCAGTTGCGCGTCCCAGTCGTCGGACGACAGTGGCCAGCCGTGGGAGAACACGATCGGTTGGCCCGAACCCCAGTCCTTGTAAAAGATTTCGGTGCCGTCCTTGGTGGTAATGGTTGGCATGGTGAAAACTCCTGTTGGGAAAGGGCGAACATGAAGGGGGCATGTGACAGTTTTTGCG
>CANKIV010000105.1 GCA_947482125.1 Alphaproteobacteria bacterium | reverse complement strand
TTCCCCATGTTCATCCCGCTCTCCTTCATCGCCAAGGAGGCCGAGCATGTCGAAGGCTTCGCCAAGGAAATGGCGATCGTCACCCATCACCGCCTGAAGCTGATCGACGGCAAGCTGCAGCCCGATCCCGAGGCCAAGCTGGAAGAGCCGCTGGTGGTGCGCCCGACCAGCGAGACGATCATCGGCGACGCCTTTTCCCGCTGGGTCAAAAGCCACCGCGACCTACCGCTGCTGATCAACCAGTGGGCCAATGTGGTGCGCTGGGACATGCGGCCGCGCCTGTTCCTGCGCACCACCGAATTCCTCTGGCAGGAAGGCCATACCGCCCATGCCAGCGCGGAAGAAGCGGTCGAAGAGACCAAGAAGATGCTGGAAGTCTATCGCAGCTTTGCGGAAGACTATCTGGCCATGCCGGTGATCGCGGGCGAGAAACCCGAGAATGAACGTTTCCCCGGCGCGGTGAATACCTATTCCATCGAAGCCATGATGCAGGATGGCAAGGCGCTGCAGGCCGGCACCTCGCATTTCCTGGGGACACACTTTGCCGAAGCCCAGAGCATCAAGTTCCAGAACGATGCCGGCGGCATGGATTTCTGCAACACCACCAGCTGGGGCGTTTCCACCCGCCTGATCGGCGGGGTGATCATGACCCACGGCGACGATGACGGCTTGCGCCTGCCGCCCGCCATCGCGCCGCGCCAGATCGTGGTCGTGCCCATGCTGCGCGACAAGCCGGAAGACGCCGAGGTGCTGGCATATTGCGAAAGCCTGGTCGAGGCACTGGGCAAGCTCAGCGTCTTCGGCCAGAAGCTTCGGGTGCTGCTGGACCTCAAAAAGATCAAGTCGGCGGAAAAGCGCTGGAACTGGGTGCGGCGCGGCGCGCCCATCATCATCGAGATCGGGCCGCGCGACGCCGCCGGCGGCAACATCACGTATATGCGCCGCGACGCCCTGCGCGACGGCGACAAGGTCAAATCCATCGCCGTCGGCCGCCAGGAATTCATCGAGGAAAAAGCCGTGCAACTGCTGGCCGAAATCCAGCACGGCCTCTATGCCGAGGCCAAGGCGCGGCTGGACGCCAACATCAAGAGCGGCGTCACCGACTGGGCGGGCGTGGAAAGCTACTTCTCCGGCAGCGACGAGGAGTTCAAGGGCTGGCTGCGGGTGTCATGGTCCAAGCCGACCGGCGCCGAGCTGGACAAGGTGGATGCCAAACTCAAGAGCCTCAAGCTGACGGTGCGCAATGCGCCGCTGCAGCAGCCCGAAAGTTTCGCGCCCTGCCTGTTCACCGGCGCGCCCGGGGTGGAAGAAATCCTGATCGCCAGGGCGTATTAGCTAGAGGCGGCTGACCGCTTCGAACACCATCACGATAGCGGCCATCACGGTCAGCAGCGGGCCAACGACCGAACGCTTGCGGGGGTGGAAAATCCACTTCTTGGGATGGCGTGCTTCGTAAAGACCCCAGCTGTCCTGAAACATCGTTCCGTCCCCAAATCGTCGTCGGCTCTCTTGGGTGCGAGGCTAAAATGGCGTCGGTTACCGTCGCTTTAAGATACGTCCTAAAATGCGCCACATGGCCTATTGCAGCGCACGCCGCTCACCACTGGCCCCCGGCAGGCGCTGCACCCAGGGCGCGCGCGCCGGCATGGACGCTATCAGGCCGCGAATATCCACGTCCTGCGGGCCGGCTGTTGCGCCGGACTCGCGGTCAACCTCATGCCGCGCCGCGCCTTCCGCTGCGTACCAGCGGCGCTTGCCGGACTGGTCAGGACAGGCCGGGCTGTCATCCCCCCAGCGCAGCTCGACGCAATGCCAGGGATCGAAGGACATGGCGAAGAGGCGACGGGCCATGTCGTCGAAACTCCGCCGCACCGGCCGCTTGTCGCTGGACAAATATGTGATGGTGCAGGCCTGGCTGTGCCGGTCATAGGCCCGCAGCAGGTCGCTTTTCAGGTCGGTGCCGTCATAGACGATGCGCGGGTCACGGTTCAGCCACAACCCGATCATCCGCGCCAGGTCGCGGCGGAAACCGACAAAGCCCGCCTTAAGCCGGCTGTCGCGCGCAGGGGTCGCATAGGCTTCCCACTCCCCATCGTCGCTGCTGTAGATGTTGGGCGGAATAGCAGAAGGGTGCAGCTTGGCCGAAATGCCATTGGCCACCGCCTGGTTCACCGCCTGGGCGCGGTCGCCAAGATCGTTGCACAGGGTGCGCATGGTCGCCTGCAGCTCGTAGACCGGGTTGAAATCGGTGCGACCGCCCGACACCGCCACCCGGACATATTCATAAAAGCCCAGCCGCGCCCCGTTATAGCTCCAGCGCGCATTGCGCTCGTCGCCGGAGGGATTGGGCTCGGTGCCGCGATACTGGACCAGCGAAAAATCCCGGATCTGCTGGTTGCGGGCAAAGACATAGCGGCCGCCCACCAGCGCGTTGCCGTTCCAGCGGGCGCCTGCCAGTTGCAGGGGGCGCCAGTTCTTCAGCCCCCAGCCCAGGGCGGCGGGACTGCGCCCGAACTGCGCCCCATAGACCGAGCGGGTGATGGTGAAATCGGGATGGGCGTCCATGTAGTAGATGCGGCCCGCCTGATCGACGCGATAGACGATGCCGATATGGGCATTGGTGTCATAGATCACGGTGCCGGGGCGGATGCTGCCGGGGGCCAGCGCGGGTGAATAGAAATCCGCCGGGATGGGGCCGTCCTGCGCGGCGTCGGTGCGGAAGGTGCCGGAATAGACACTGCCCAGCATCTGGCGGATGGCGGAGGGCCCGTCCAGGCCACGGCCATCGTCGATGACCCCGGCCCGGCTGACGATGCGATTGGCGGTGGCGCCGAAACGCGAACCGGCAACGCCATCGACATAGGAAAAGGGCAGCCCGTTCTTCCAGGCGTAATAGGCGCGCAGCAGGTAAGGCAGCTTGGCGCAGTCCACGTCGATATCCAGGAAGGCGCCGTCGCTGCCCCGGTACGGATTGGCCGGATCGCGCAGGCAGCTTTGGGACGAGGAGCAGCCGGAATCCCCCAGCGCCGTGACGAAGCGGCCAAAGCCGATCTCGTCCTTTTCGTCCCAGTGATCCTTGACGATGCGCCATGGCGCGGCCTCAGCGGCGATCGAGCCGCAGACCATCAGCATCAGAGCAAGGAGGAGGGCGCGCATGCGCCAAATCTAGCAGCGGGCTGGACCGGAATTGGGGCAGATGACGGGGGTAGTTAACGCGGACAGGGTTTGGGATTGAGCAACGGCGCCATGCGGCGGCCGTCGAACCCGGCATAGGTGCCGCCGCCCGCGCCCGTCACCGGGTTGCGGCGTCCCGCCTGCCGGCCCAGCGGCACCATGATCTCGTCCGGCGCCATCACCCTGGGAGCGCCCACATCGGCCGGAATCACGCCCTCGCCGGTGGCGTCCGTCCCGGCCGCCAGGTCGGCCCCTGCCATGCAGGGGGAAGTGTCGCCGCCGTCCAGCAGCGGATCGGGCTTGGCGGCATGGGTAATCCGCCCGGCCGAGGCCGGAGTTGCGGCCAAAACCAAGCTTGCAACCAGCATTACCCCCGCACAAACCTGCACGAAATTATATTGCGTATGTTGCATTGCAATAAACCCATATATGTCGTGACAGACCCGGCGAACCACTGTATCAAACCACCCTATAAAAGAACGTTGACCGCACAGAACGGCCAAGTTCGGGGAGAATATACCGCCAGGAGCGGACCAAGGCCGGAAGCCATGCTTCCGGCCTTTTCGTTTTGGTGCTGGGGGCATAGCGATGCTGGAGAGACTGTTCGGGCTGAAGGCCCAGGGCGTGAGCCCGAAAAGCGAGATGATCGCCGGCGTCACCGTCTTCTTCACCATGGCCTACATCCTCTTCGTCAATCCCGCCATCCTGTCGGCGGCGGGCATGGACCGCGGCGCGGTGTTCATGGCCACCGCCATCTCGGCTGCCCTCACCACCCTTCTGATGGGCCTCTACGCCAACCTGCCGGTGGCGCTGGCCCCGGGCATGGGCCAGAACGCCTTCTTCGCCTTCACCGTGGTGCCGCTGCTGGCGGGCGACTGGCGGCTGGCGCTGGGCTGCGTCTTCGTCGCCGGCATCCTGTTCGTGATCCTGTCGGCCAGCCCGGCGCGCGAGTGGCTGATCAACGCCATCCCGCAGAGCCAGAAGCGCGCCATCGGGGCGGGCATCGGTTTCTTCCTGGCGCTGATCGGTTTCGAGGGCGCGGGCTGGGTGGTGGCCAATCCCTCCACCCTGCTGCAACCGGGGAACCTGTCAGACCCCAAGGCCCTGATCGCGGCGGGCGGCCTGTTGCTGATCGCAGCATTATGGGCGCGCAAGGTCACCGGCGCGGTGCTGATCGGCATCCTGGCCGCCACCGCCTGCGCCTTGGCGTTGGAGTTGCAGCCGCTGCCGCAGCTGGCCGCCCCGCCCCCCTCCATCGCCCCCACTTTGATGCAGATGCATTTCACCGGCGATGTCGCCACCAGCGTTCTGGCCGGCGTGGTGCTGACCTTCCTGCTGCTCAACCTGCTGGATGCCTCGGGCACCCTGACCGCCGTGGGCCATCGTGCCGGGCTGATGGAAAACGGCAAGCTGAAGAATGCCCGCAAGGCGCTGGTCACCGACGCCACCGGCACCATGATCGGGGCGACGCTGGGGACCTCGCCGGTCACCGCCTATATCGAAAGCGCCTCGGGCGTGGGGGGCAAGACCGGGCTGGTGGCGGTGACGGTGGCAGCACTGTTCGCGCTGGCCCTGCTGTTCGCTCCGCTGGCGGGCGCTGTACCCGCCTATGCCACCGCCCCCGCGCTGATCTTTGTCGCCGCCCTGTTCGCCCGCGAACTGAAAGAAGTGGACTGGGACGACATCACCGAAAGCCTGCCCGCGCTGGTCACGGCGCTGGCGATCCCCTTCACCTTCTCCATCGCCGAAGGCATCGGCATGGGGTTCATCACCTATGTCGGGATAAAGCTGCTGACGGGACGGTGGCGCGAGATTGGCGCCGGAGTGGCGATCATCGCCGTCGCTTTCACGGCCAAGGTGACTTTCGGGACTTAGAGTTCCAGCCAGCCGAAGCCGACAAAGGCGTAGAACACCGCCCACGCCACCGCTGCGATGCCGGTCGCCCACAGCATCTTCTTCTTGAGCATGGGATTGAGCGGCGCGCCGGTTTCGGGGTCGCGTTCCGAGCCCAGCCCCACCGGCAGCAGGCAGAACAGCACCAGGAACCACAGCACCGCATAGGCGCTGAACAAGACGACGTAATGCAGGCCATCAACCAGCGTCATCTATATCTCCGTCACCAAGACCCGCGTTACCGGCTTCTTGCCCCAGGCGTCATGCGCGGCGCGGCGGGCGGCGCGGCGGATATTCTCGGCCAGGTTATCGGGGTCGCTGCCCTTGTTGCGGGCGATGGTGTTTTCCACCGCCTTCAGCACGGCCTCTTCCACCGCTTCGGGCATGCCTTCGCCCAGCACCACCGGATCGGCGGCGACCCGGCCCTTGTGATCCACCGCCAGCGACACCACCAGCAATCCAGCATAGGCCATGGCGCGGCGATCTTTTGAAAGCCCCTCGCCTTCCGCCACCAGGATGCGGCCATCCATGTGGATGCGGCCCGCCGGCACTTCGTCGATCAGTTCGGGGCGGCCCGGCGCCAGACGGAACATCTGGCCGTTTTCAGGCACCATGGCCTGCGGCACCTGCAGCTCGCGCGCCAGCTTGGCGTGCGCCACCTGGTGACGCATCTCGCCATGCACCGGCAGGGCCAGTTTGGGCCGTATCCAGCGATACATCTGGGCCAGCTCGTCGCGGCAGGGATGGCCGCTGACATGCACGAAATGGTCTTCCGCCGTCAGCAGGGAAATGCCGCGCGCCGCCAGGGCGTTCTGCATCTCGCCGATCGCCAGCTCGTTGCCGGGTATGACGCGGCTGGAAAAGATCACCGTGTCGCCTTCGGCCAAATGCACATTGGGATGGTTGTCGGCGGCGATGCGGGCCAGCGCGGCGCGCGGTTCGCCCTGGCTGCCGGTGCACAGATACAGGATCTTGTGCGCCGGCATGTCGGCAACCTCGGTCTCGTCCAGTATCGTGGGGAAATCCTTGAGGTATCCGGTCTCCCGCGCCGCGCTCACCATCTTCTGCATCGAGCGCCCCACCAAAGCGATGCGGCGGCCATGCGCCTTGGCGGCACGCGCCACCGTGTCCAGCCGCGCCACATTGGAGGCAAAGCCGGTTACCGCCACGCGCCCCTTCAGGGTGCCGATCAGTTCGGTCAGGCTTTCGCGCACCTTGCTTTCCGAGCCCGAGCTGCCCGGCACCAGCGCATTGGTGGAATCGCAGACCAGCGCCAGCACGCCCTCGTCGCCCAGCTTTTCCAGCGCGGCGGCATCGGTCGCTTCCCCCAGCATGGGATTGGGATCGATCTTCCAGTCCCCGGTATGGGCCACCACGCCCAGGGGCGTTCGGATCGCCAGCAGATTGGGTTCCAGGATGGAATGGGTGATGGAAATGAAATCCAGGGTGAAGGGGCCCAGGGTGATGCTGCCGCCGACCGGCACTTCCTTCACCTTCACCTTGGACGTCAGCCCCGCCTCGTCCAGCTTGCCGGTGATCAGCCGCGCGGTGAAGGGCGTGGCATAGATCGGGCAGCGCAGCGACGGCCATAGCGGGGCGATGGCGCCGATATGATCCTCATGCGCATGGGTGGCGATGATGGCCAGGATATTTTCGCGCTGTTCCGCCAGGAAGCGCACATCGGGCATCAGCAGGTCGACGCCGGGCGTGTTGCCTTCGCGCCCGAACAGAACGCCGCAATCCACGATGATCCATTGCCTGTCATCGGGCGGACCGAAGCCATAGGCGTTGAAATTCATGCCGATCTCGCCCGACCCGCCCAGGGGCAGGAAAACCAGCTCGTCCTGCGGTGTGAAACGATCCATCAGGCCTTTTTCGCCTTTTGGGCGTTGCGGGCATGGATCAGCATCAGACCGCGGATATTCAGATCGGGATCGAGATGCTCGATAGCGGGCGTCTGTTTGTAGAAAAGATTTGCGAGACCGCCAGTGGCAATAACGGTCATGGGCTGGCCGTATTCTTCCTTGATCCGGGCGACGATGGTATCGATCAAGCCGATATAGCCCCAGAACAGCCCGGACTGCATGGCGGGAACGGTGTCCTTGCCGATCACATTCTGGGTGCGCTGAATGGCGACGCGCGGCAGCATGGCGGCGGCCTTGTGCAGAGCTTCGGCGGAAAGATTGGCGCCCGGCGCAATGACGCCGCCATCATAGGCGCCCGCCGCGCTCACGACATCGAAGGTGGTGGCAGTTCCAAAATCCACCACGATCAGCGCACCAGGATATCGTTCATGCGCCGCGACCGTGTTGACCAGCCGATCCGCACCCACCGAAGACGGGCGGTCGACATTGATGCCGATACCCAGGTCGAGATTGGGGTCCTTTACCACAAGCGGCTCGCATTTGAGATACTTGCGGCAGAACTGACGCAAATCGAACAACGCTGCAGGTACGACCGTCGAAATGATCGCCGCGTCCAGATCCGCCAAGGTCAGACCTTCCAGCGCCAGCAGCGGGCCCAGCATCACGGCATATTCGTCGGCGGTGCGCGGCGTTGACGTCACGGCACGCCATTGGCCGCGAATTTCCGTGCCCGAACAGGCCGCAAAGACGATGTTGGTATTGCCGGCATCGATGGCGAGCAGCATCAGAAAAAGACCTCGCCCGCCGCGATGGCATGGATGCGGCCCTGCTCGTTCAGCAGCAGCGCGCCGTTGCCATCAATGCCTTCGAACACGCCATGGCGGGTCTCGTGCGGCAGGCGGGCGCGGATGGGAAGGCCCAGCCCGCCGGCCCGCGCCAGCCAGGCCGCGCGCAATGTCTCGAAACCACCGCTCATCCAGGCATCATACCAGTGGAGGAAGCGCGCGGCGAGCAGCGCCAGGGCGTCATCCGGCGATGGGGCACCCGCAAATTC
>CANKIV010000104.1 GCA_947482125.1 Alphaproteobacteria bacterium | reverse complement strand
GGACGTAATGGCCCTTGCGGTTCTTCTTGATGCGATAGGCAAGTCCGCGCAGGCCCCAATATTCCTGCTTCTCGATCTTGCCGCCTTCGCCTTCGACGATGGTCTTGAGGTGGGTGGCGAGTGCGTCCACCTGTTGCGCGCTGATATCCTGGCGCGCGATCAGAAGATGCTCATAAAGAGCCATCTTTGGTCCCTTTCATTTGGCCGCGGAACGAAGGGCAGGGGATCTGCACCTCGCCTTGGCTCGTCCGGGACGCGCACCATGCGCACACCCTCCGTGTGAGGGCCCCCGGCCGACCGCAGCCGTTGAGGGCGGGGCTATAAAGGAAGGCGCCGGCGGGAGCAAGGTTTGCCGCAGAAATGCGGGCTTTTTGCCCGGAGCCCCGTACGAAGCCGTTACAAAACAAGGGATTAGTCGTTTCCTAGGCAAGAAAGCAGGTGGGCGGGACCGATCCGGCGGCCCGGCGCCTTATCCTGTCATGGCAGTGTCTCCCCAGCCGCCCGTCCGCGAGGGCGCCACGTTCATAGAAATCGGCCTGATCGCAGCCCTGGTCGCGCTGGTGGGAATCGCCGCGGTACGGGGCGTGGGGACGCAGCGGTCGGGCGCGTACATCACCCTGTCCGGCGCCAGGGAATAATCGCCGCCACCGCCGTCTTGCAATCGGTGCCGCCTTCGCGCCACGCTCGCACGCAAAATCGGGGGCTTCATGGATATTCTGAAAAGCGAAGCGGACGCGGTGTTCCGCAAGGCAGCGCTGCGCCTGGTGCCACTGATCGTGGTGATGTACATCGCCGCCTTCCTCAACCGGGTGAATGTCGGCTTCGCCGCCCTGACGATGAATCAGGATCTGGGCCTGACGCCGGAAATCTATGGCTTTGCCGCCGGCATCTTCTTTGTCGGCTATTTCCTGTTCGAGGTGCCGTCGAACCTGATCATGGAAAAGGTCGGGGCGCGGCTGTGGCTGTCGCGCATCATGCTGACCTGGGCCGTGATCTCGATGGCCAATGCCTTTGTCTGGGACAAGTACAGTTTTTACGTCGTGCGCTTCCTGCTGGGCGTGGCGGAAGCGGGCTTCTATCCCGGCATCCTGCTGTATTTCACCTATTGGTTTCCGTCGGCGACGCGGGCGCGCATCCTGGCGATCTTCTGCGCCGGCATTCCCATTTCCAACATCATCGGCGCGCCGCTTTCCACCTGGCTGCTCGGCCTTGAGATGCATGGCCTGCACGGCTGGCAGTGGATGTACATTCTGGAAGCCATTCCCACCTTCGCGCTGGGCGTGATCGCGCTGTGGGGGTTGCCCGACAATCCGACGAAGGCCGGCTTCCTCAATCCACGCGAAAAAGAGGTCGCGCTGGCGGAGTTGGCCCGGGAGCCGCAGGCCGAAGTGCATGGGCTTGGCGGCATGTTCGCGGACTGGCGGGTGTGGGCGCTGATGGTGCCGGACTTCTGCATCGTGTTCGGCATCTATGCGCTGGGCTTCTGGATGCCGCAGATGATCAAGGGCATGGGCTATACCAACAGCGAGACGGGCGCGATCGTGATGATCCCCTATCTCTTTTCCTTGATCATCCTGTGGGGCATGGGGGTTTCCAGCGACCGCACCGGCAAACGGGCGCTGCACTTTTCCCTGTCCGCGCTGATCGCGGCGGCCGGCTACACTGTCGCGGCGGTGGGGGGCAATGACGTCATCGTCATCGCCGGCTTCTGCCTGGTGTCGGGCGGCGTCTATGCCGGGCTTTCCACCTTCTGGACCGTGCCGCCGCTGTTCCTGGGCGGTACCGCCGCGGCCGGCGCCTTCGCCCTGATCAACAGCGTGGGCAATCTCAGCGGCTTTCTTGCGCCCTATCTGATGGGCTGGCTGCGCACCCACACCGGCGATCACCGCATTGGTCTGTTCATGTGCGTGGGGGTGATGATCCTGGCGGCGGGCTCGATGCAGCTCCTGTCAAAAAGCGTGCTGCGCAAGCGCTAGATGATCTCCGCAGCAGACCGGCTTGCCTCCGACAAGATACTGGCGCGCGCCGCCTGGCGGCTGATCCCGTTCATGATGCTGATGTATGTCGTCAGCTTCCTGGACCGGGTGAATATTTCCTTCGCGGCCCTGGCCATGAACCAGGACCTGGGCTTTTCGGCGCAGGTCTATGGCTTTGGCGCCGGCATTTTCTTCTTCGGCTATTTCCTGTTCGAGGTGCCCTCCAACCTGATGCTGCAGAAAGTGGGCGCGCGCGTCTGGATGTGCCGCATCTGCGTCACCTGGGGCCTGCTGTCCATGCTGACGGCTTTCGTGACCGAGCCGCTGGGCTTTTATGTGCTGCGTTTCCTGCTGGGCGCCGCCGAGGCCGGGCTTTATCCCGGCATGATCCTCTACATGACCTACTGGTTTCCCTCGGCCACGCGGGCGCGCTTCATCGCGCTGTTCCTGGCGGCGGTGCCGCTGTCGAATGTGATCGGCGCGCCGATCTCGGGCTGGCTGCTGGGGATCGAAGGCTGGGGCTTCAGGGGGTGGCAATGGATGCTACTGCTCGAAGGCATTCCCTCGCTGCTGTGCGGGTTGGCCACCTTGTGGGTGCTGCCCGATGGGCCGCAGCAGGCGAAATTTCTCTCCGAGGATGAAAAGCGCATCATCACCGCGCGGCTGGCGGCCGAGCCGCCCGGCGCGCTGCACGGCTTTGTCGAGATGCTGAAGGATGCGCGCATCTGGATCCTGATGATCCCGGACTTTTCCATCGTCATCGGGCTTTATGGCCTCAACCTGTGGCAGCCCCAGATGATCAAGGGGATGGGTTATTCCAATATCGAAACCGGTTTCATCGTGGCGCTGCCCTATCTTTTGGCGATGGGCGCAATGGTGGCGCTGGGCTGGTCCAGCGACCGCAGCGGCGAGCGCGCGGGGCATGTCGCCTTCGGCGCCTTTGCGGGTGCCGCCGGCATGCTGGGCGCGGTGCTGTTCGCCCATCATGGGCTGGTGATCGCCTGCCTGTGCGTCGCCTGCTGCGGCATCTATGCCGCGCTGGCGGTGTTCTGGACCTTGCCGTCGGCGCTGCTGCGCGGCGCGGCGGCGGCGGGCGGGCTGGCGCTGCTCAATTCCTTTTCCAACCTCGGCGGCTTCTTCGGGCCGTATCTGATGGGCTGGGCCCGCCAGACCACCGGCGATTTCGTGCTGGGTATGAGTTTGCTGTCCGCCATGCTGGTGCTGGCGGGCGTGTCGGTGATCGTGATCGGGCGGTCGTATTTTCAGGGCGTAGCCGTACGGGACGACCGGTAGTAGGATCGGCCATGGGAGTCTTTGCGGGGGCGAACCTATGAAGATGGAATCGATCGAAAACCAGATCCGGGCGCAGAAGGTGAAAGATCACTGGACGCGGCTGGACCGGCTGTTTGCCGGCATCGGTGCGGAGATTGCCAGCCTGTCCATCATTCTTCTGGCGCTGATGGTGCTGTGCGCCCCGGTGGGCTTCGGGCTGGGCGCCACCTAGTTGCTTGCGCACTGGACCATCCGCGCCACCGGCAGCGAGGTGCTGAGCTGGATCGTGGGCATCGCGGTGTTCGCGTTTTTCTGCCGTTACATCTGGGGTTCGCGCCTGCAGGCCGCGTCCCGCCGCGCCGCCGAAGCCTTGGTGGCGGCGAAGTAATTTCCAGAAATTTCCACCCTCGCTTGACTTGAGGTGACGCTCTTGATTTGTACGCCGCCATGACTCGCGCTTTTCTTTTTCCAGGCCAGGGCAGCCAGGTTATCGGCATGGGCAAGGCACTGGCCGATGCCTTCGCCAGCGCGCGCGAAGTGTTCCAGGAAGTCGACGACGCGCTGTCGCAAAAACTTTCCCGTATCATGTGGGAAGGGCCGGAATCCGACCTGCTGCTGACCGAGAATGCGCAACCTGCCATCATGGCCGCGTCCATCGCGGTGGTGCGGGTGTTGGAACGCGAGATGGGCCTGGACATCGCCAAACATGCGCGTCTGGTGGCCGGTCACAGCCTGGGGGAATATTCCGCGCTCTGCGCCGCTGGCGCCTTCAGCCTCGCCGACACCGCGCGCCTCCTAAAGACGCGCGGCCTGGCGATGCAGTCGGCGGTGCCTCTGGGCGAAGGCGGCATGACCGCGCTGATCGGCGCCGAGATCGAAGCCGCCGAAGAGGTGGCGAAGGAGGCCGCTGCGGGCGGCGGCACATGCGTCGTCGCCAATGACAACGCCCCCGGCCAGGTGGTGATTTCCGGCACGCTGGACGCGCTGGCCCGCGCCGGCGAGATCGCGAAAGCCAAGGGCATCAAGCGCGCCTTGCCGCTGCCGGTCTCCGCGCCCTTTCATTGCCCCTTGATGCAGCCTGCCGCCGACGCGATGGCGCAGGCCCTGGCTGCCGTCACCATCCGCCCATTGGCCGTGCCGGTGCTGGCAAACGTCACCGCTGCCGAAGCGAGCGATCCCGAAGCCGTTCGCCGATTGCTGGTGGAACAGGTGACGGGGCGTGTGCGCTGGCGCGAAAGCATCCTGGCGCTCCGGTCGCTGGGCGTGGACACCACCATCGAATTCGGCAACAAGGTCCTGACCGGCATGGTCAAGCGCATCGACAAGGACCTTGCGACCGTGACGCTCGAAACGCCCGCCGATTTAGAAGCATTTGGAAAGGCGCTCTGATGTTTGACCTGACTGGAAAGACGGCGCTCGTGACCGGAGCTTCTGGCGGTATCGGCGGGGCCATTGCCAGGGCGCTGCATGGCCAGGGCGCCAAAGTGGTTCTGTCCGGCACCCGCGCCGACGCGCTGGAAGCGGTGCGCGCCGAACTGGGCGAAGGCGCCTTCATCGCGCCCGCGAATCTTTCCGATATCGCCTCGGTCGAGGCGCTGCCCAAGGCGGCGGAAGAAGCGGTCGGCGGCAGCATCGATATCCTGGTCAACAATGCCGGCATCACCAAAGACAATCTCTTCATGCGCATGAAGGACGAGGAGTGGGATCAGGTGATCGCCGTCAATCTCACCGCCGCCTTCCGCCTGTCCCGCGCCGTGCTGCGCGGCATGATGAAAAAGCGCTGGGGCCGCATCGTCCAGATCACTTCGGTGGTGGCTGCGACCGGCAATCCGGGGCAGGGCAACTATGCCGCCGCCAAGGCCGGCCTGATCGGCATGAGCAAGAGCCTGGCCATCGAAGTCGCCAGCCGGAACATCACGGTCAATGCCGTGGCTCCCGGTTTCATCCAGACCGCCATGACCGACGTGCTCAACGACCAGCAAAAAGCGATGATTGCAGGCCGGGTTCCGGCCGGGCGAATTGGCATGCCACAGGAAATCGCGGCCGCCGTGGCCTATCTGGCGTCCGAGGAAGCCGCCTATGTCACCGGCGAAACCATCCATATCAATGGCGGCATGGCGATGATATGACAGGAAAATCAGATACTTAGTTGCTTTGTTGGCGGCGGGGAAAGGTTTATGATACCTAACCGGCCACCCCGCGAAGCACCCAAGGCGCGGGTACGGCGTTTTCAGCAATTGCCGGTTTGAAATCTAGAGAGGCTTACAAGTCCATGAGCGATACTGCCGAGCGCGTGAAGAAGATCGTTGTCGAACATTTGAATGTCGACGCCGAGAAGGTCACGGATACTGCGTCCTTCATCGAAGATCTGGGCGCCGACAGCCTGGACACCGTAGAACTGGTGATGGCGTTTGAAGAGGAATTCGGCATCGAAATCCCCGATGACGCCGCCGAGTCCATCGTGACCGTCGGCGACGCCGTCAAGTATATCGACAAAGCCAACGCCTCCTGATCCGGCGATAAAGGTTTAAGCCTATGCGCAGGGTCGTCGTCACGGGCCTGGGTCTTGTCACGCCGCTGGCCTGCGGCGTGGAAGAGACCTGGTCACGCCTTCTGGCGGGGCAGTCCGGCGCCAGCCCCATCACCCGTTTCAAGGTGGACGACCTGGCGACCAAGATCGCCTGCCAGGTGCCGCGCGGTGATGGCTCCAATGGCACCTTCAATCCCGACCAGTGGGTGGACGCCAAGGAACAAAGGCGCATGGATGATTTCATCATCTATGGCCTGGCCGCCGCCAAGCAGGCGGTGATCGATTCCGGCTGGGTGCCGCAAAGCGAGGAAGACCGCCACCGCACCGGCGTGTTGATCGGTTCGGGCATCGGCGGGCTGGACGGGATTGAGCAGGCTTCGATACTGGTGCATGAAAAGGGCCCCCGCCGCCTGTCGCCCTTCTTCATTCCGGGCCGACTGATCAATCTTGTGTCGGGCTATGTCTCCATCGAGCATGGCTTCAAGGGTCCCAACCATGCGGTGGTCACCGCCTGCGCCACCGGCGCGCATGCCATTGGCGATGCCGCCCGGCTGATCGCGTTCGACGATGCCGACGTGATGATTGCCGGCGGCGCCGAAAGCGCCGTCTGCCGCATCGGTATCGCCGGCTTCAATGCCTGCCGCGCCCTCTCCACCGCCTATAACGACACCCCGACCAAGGCTTCGCGCCCCTATGACAAGGACCGCGACGGCTTTGTGATGGGCGAGGGCGCCGGCATCGTGGTGCTGGAAGAATACGAACATGCCAAGGCGCGCGGCGCCAGAATCTATGGCGAAGTGAAGGGCTATGGCTTGTCGGGCGACGCCTATCACATCACCGCGCCGTCGGAAGACGGCGATGGCGGCTACCGCGCCATGCAGATGGCGATGAAGCGCGCCGGGATTTCGCCGTCCGACATCGACTACGTCAACGCCCACGGCACCTCGACCATGGCCGACGGCATCGAACTGGGCGCGGTGGAACGCATCCTGGGCAATGCCGCCGCCAAGATCGCCATGTCCTCCACCAAGTCGTCCATCGGGCATCTGCTGGGCGCGGCCGGTTCGGTGGAAGCGATCTTCTGCCTGCTGGCCATGCGCGACGGCATCGTGCCACCCACCATCAATCTGGACAATCCCGACGTCACCACCGCGATGGACCTGGTGCCGCACAAGGCACAGAAGCGCGACGTCAAGGTCGCCATGTCCAACAGCTTCGGCTTCGGCGGCACCAATGCCGCGCTGATCCTCTCCAAAATTTGATGCGCTTTCTGTTTCTACTGGTTGTGCTGGGCGTCATGGCTGCAGGGGCGGCCCTGTGGGCTCAGGCCAACTGGGATGCGCCGGGCCCGCAAGCGCCCTGGGGCGAGGAGACGGTGATCCTGGTGGCGCCCCACTCCCGCGCCCATGACATCGCCCAGCTTCTGGAACAGAAGGGCGTGATCCGCAGCGGGTTGTTGTTCGAAGCCGATCTGCGGCTGCGCGGCCTGGCCAGCAAGATGAAGGCCGGCGAATTTGCCATTCCCAGCCGCGCCTCGTTGAGCGCGATCGCCACCATCCTGGTGGAAGGCCGCTCCATCCAGCACAAGCTGACCGCCGCCGAAGGCCTGACCAGCGACATGATCTGGAAACTGGTGCAGAAGCATCCCGTGCTGACCGGCGATGCCGGGCCGGTGCCGGAGGAAGGCAGCCTGCTGCCGGAGACCTATCTGTTCACTCGCGGCGAGACCCGCGCCCATCTGCTGGCCAAGATGGCGCGGGCGCGCGACGCCTTCCTGGCGGAGAAATGGGCAAGCCGCGCGCCCGGCCTGCCGCTGGCGTCCCAGCGCGAAGCGTTGATCCTGGCCTCGATTGTGGAGAAGGAAACTTCCCTGCCGCGCGAGCGCCGCCATATCGCCGCGATCTTCGTCAACCGGCTGAAGATTGGCATGCGGCTGCAGACCGATCCCACCATCATCTATGACCTTACCAAAGGCTATCCGCTGGGCCGCGGCATCCGCGCCAGCGAGCTGGCCGCCGCCACGCCCTACAACACCTATGTGATCGCGGGGCTGCCGCCCGGCCCGATCTGCAATCCGGGCAAGGATTCCATCGCCGCGGTACTCAATCCGGAAGCCAATGGCGACCTGTATTTTGTCGCCACCGGCCATGGCGGCCATGCCTTCGCCGCCACCATCGCCGAGCAGGCGCGCAATGTCGCCGCCTATCGCGCCTTCGAGCGCCGGAACCAGGCCAGTGAAATTCAGCCGGAGAGCCGCCAGGTCGAGGTCAACGACCGGCTGGAAAATCCGCCCATC
>CANKIV010000103.1 GCA_947482125.1 Alphaproteobacteria bacterium | reverse complement strand
CCCTTCTCATTTTCTTCAGGCATTTATCGGGAGAGTGAATGCGTATTCTCGTAGTCGAGGACGATCTGGAAGCGCAGCGTTATCTGGTGCAGGGCCTGAAGGAATCCGGCCATGTGGTGGACGAGGCGGCGGACGGTGAAACCGGCCTGTCGCTGTCGCTGTCGCGCTCCTATGACGTGGCGATCATCGACCGCATGCTGCCCAAGATGGATGGGCTGAAGGTGGTGGCCGAGATGCGCGAGCACGGCAATTCCACGCCTGTGCTGTTCCTCTCCGCTTTGTCGGAAGTGGACGACCGGGTGAAGGGCCTCAAGGCCGGGGGCGATGATTATCTCGCCAAGCCCTATGCCTTTGTCGAACTGCTGGCGCGGATCGACGCGCTGCTGCGCCGCCGCACGCCTGCCGGCGTGAAGACGCGTCTGGGCGTGGGCGACCTGGAGCTGGACCTTTTGACCCGCGCCGCCAAGCGCAGTGGCACCGATATCGAGCTGCAGCCGCGCGAATTCCGCCTGCTGGAATATCTGATGCGCCATGCCGGCCAGGTGGTGACCCGCACCATGCTGCTGGAAAGCGTGTGGGAATATCATTTCGATCCCCAGACCAATGTGATCGACGTGCATATCTCGCGTCTGCGCGCCAAGATCGACAAGGGCTTCCAGGCCCCGCTGCTGCACACCGTGCGCGGGGCGGGCTACATGATCCGTGCGCACTAAGCTGGCAAACGGTTAAGGCGGGGCGAGGGGATGCGCACCGGCCACCTGCTACGGACCCAGGCGTTCCGCATCGTCCTTGTCTATGTGCTGCTGTTCGCCTTTTCGGTGACGGCGCTGCTGGGTTTCACCTACTGGAATACCGTGCGTACCCTGGACGGGCAGACCGACCAGATCGTCGCTGCAGAAATCACCGGCCTGGCCGAGCAGTACCAGCATCTGGGCCTCCGGGGCCTGGCGGAAAGCGTCCGCGCCCGGTCCATCGGCGGCGGGCAGGCGCTGTATCTTCTCACAGACCACCAGCGCCGCCGGATCGGCGGCAATCTGGATTCCTGGCCGCAAACGGTGGTGACGCCGGAAAATTTCGTCGAATTCGATTATGAGCGCCCGATAGACGGCAAGGTGGAAACCCGCCGCGCACGGGGCCGCATGCTGCCGGTGACGGGCGGCTTTGTGCTGCTGGTCGCCCAGGATGTGCATGAGCGCCTCCTTACAACCCGCATGTTCACCACCACCCTGCCCTGGACGGTGGGGCTGATCCTGCTGCTGGGCCTTTTGGGCGGGGCGCTGATGAGCCGCAACATGCTCAGGCGCCTGGACATCATCAACCGCACCAGCGGCGAGATCATGGCCGGCGACCTGACGCGGCGGGTGCCGCGCACCGGCTCGGGCGACGAATTCGACATGCTGGCGGAAAATCTCAACCGCATGCTGGACCGGATCGAGCGGCTGATGCGGGGCATGCGCGAGGTGACCGACTCGGTGGCGCATGACCTGCGCACGCCGCTGAACCGCCTGCGCAACCGGCTGGAAGAATCCGTGTCCCGGTTGAACGCCAGCGGGGCCCATACAACGGAAAACATGGCCGGCGAGATCGAGCGCGCCATCGCCGAGACCGACCAGCTGATCGGCACCTTCAATGCCTTGCTGCTGATCGCCGAAACCGATGCCGGCACCACGCGGGCGGCGATGACGGCGCTGGACCTGGCCTCGGTCGCGGCCGACGTCACCGAGCTGTACGAGCCTCTGGCGGAAGACCGCAAGGTGCGCCTGACCTTGGCGCCGTCGGCCGATGTCGCCATTGAAGGCAATCGCAGCCTGATCGCCCAGGCACTGGCCAATCTGGTCGACAATGCCATCAAATACACGCCGCCCGGCGGCCATGTGCGCATCGGTGCCGATGCCGGACCGGCCGGCGTCGATCTGTGGGTGAGCGACAGCGGCCCTGGCATTGCGCGCGAGGACCGGGCGCGGGTGGTGGACCGCTTCGTGCGGCTGGAAGCCAGCCGCAACTCGCCTGGCACCGGATTGGGACTGTCGCTTGTGGCGGCGGTGGCGCATTTCCACAATGCGGCGCTGGTGCTGGAAGACAATGCCCCCACCGGGCTGAAGGCGATATTGCGCTTCCCCAAGGCGGCCTTGCGCGCCACGCCGCTTAAAAGCGCTGCCGAATAGTCCTCCGCCTGTTTAGAGTGGCGGGATGCTTCGTATCCCTCCCAGGCCATTCGATGAGGCTCGCGCCGCCCGTATCAAGGAAGGGCTGATCGAACGTGGCTTTGTCAGCGACGAACCGCTGCTGCCTGCCGTGTTCGGCAACAGCGCCTTTCTGGGGCGGCTGGCGCTGCGCGAGGTGGGCGCGCTGGGGGAATATTTCGCCGCCGGGCCGCAAGTTGTCCTGAATGCCGCCATCGCGCTGGCGCAGGCCTGCGCCCATGCCGACAGCGAGGTCCGCGCCATGGCGGAGCTGCGCATTGCCAAGCGCCGCGCCGCGCTGGCCATCGCCATGGCTGATATCGCCGGGGAGTGGGACGTCAATAAGGTGACGGCGGAACTGACGCGGTTCGCGGATGCCTGCGTCAGCGGCGCCTTGCGCTTCTTGCTGCGCCAGGAGGCGGAACGCGCCGGCATGGAAGAACGCGATGGCGCGAAACTGGAGCAAGGCGCCGGCCTCACCGTGCTGGCGATGGGAAAATACGGCGCCCATGAACTGAACTATTCCAGCGACATCGACCTGGTGGTGTTCTACGACGCCGAAAAATTTCCCTTTTCCAAGCGGGGCGACATGCGCGGCGCGGCGGTGGATATCGTGCGCGGACTGGTCAGGCTGCTGAGCGAGATCACCAGCGACGGCTATGTCTTTCGCACGGACCTGCGGCTGCGGCCCGATGCCGGCGCCACCCAGGTCGCCATCTCCACCGATGCGGCGCTGGATTACTATGAAGCCATGGGCCAGAACTGGGAACGCGCCGCCATGATCAAGGCGCGCGCCTGCGCGGGCGATCCCGCCACCGGCGCGGCGTTCCTGGAAAGCCTGCGGCCCTTCATCTGGCGGCGCTATCTGGACTTCGCGGCGATCGAGGACATCCAGTCCATCAAGCGCCAGATCCATGCCCATGTCGGGCACGGCGAGATCGCGGTGGCCGGCCACAATATCAAGCTCGGGCGGGGCGGCATCCGCGAGATCGAATTCTTCGCCCAGACCCAGCAGCTGATCCTGGGCGGGCGCCATCCGGGCCTGCGCGTGCCGACCACGCAAGGGGCGCTGGACGCGCTGGTGGCCGAGGGGCGGGTGGACGCCAAATCGGCGGAGGAGATGAAGGCGAACTATCGCTATCTGCGCACCCTGGAACACCGGTTGCAGATGATCGAGGACCAGCAGACCCACACTATTCCGGGCAGCGAGGCGGAGATTTCCCATGTCGCCTGCTTCATGGGGTACGACAGCGCGCAGGATTTCCGCGCGCACCTGACGGGCGTGCTGGAGAATGTGCAGAGCCATTATGCCCGCCTGTTCGAGCGCGAGCCCGACCTGACCAGCGCCCAGGGAAACCTGGTCTTTACCGGGGTCGAGGAAGATCCCGAAACCCTGAAGACCCTTGAGGCGATGGGTTTTTCCGACGCCGCCCATGTCTCGGGCGCGATCCGCGGCTGGCATCATGGCCGCATCCGCGCCATGCGCTCGCAGCGGGCGCGCGAGCTTCTCACCAAGCTGGTCCCGACCATTCTCAAGGCGCTGGCGGGCGCCGCCGATCCGGATGTCGCCTTCAAGCAGTTCGACCTGTTTCTATCCAACCTGCCGTCGGGGGTGCAGCTTTTCTCGCTGTTCCTGGCGCGGCCGCAATTTCTCGATCTGCTGGCCAAGATCGTGGGGGCGACGCCGCGGCTGGCGACGTACCTCGCAAGAAATCCGGCCATCATGGATGCGCTGCTGGATGCCGATTTCCTCACCAGCCTGCCGCCTCGCGAAAAGCTGGATGCGGATTTCGCGCGGGTCGTGACCGGTGACTATGAAGAAATGCTGGATGCGGCGCGGCGCTTCACCCGCGAGGCGGTATTCCGGGTGGGAGTGCAGATCGTCGAAGGCGCGGCGCGCGCCGAACAGGCCGGACCGGCCCTGACCGACATTGCCGAGACCGTCATCGCCGGTCTGCTGCCCCATGTCGAGGACGCGCTGGCCGCCAGCGCAGGCCGGATCAAGGGCGGCGGCTTCGCCGTGGTCGCGATGGGCAAGCTGGGCGGGCGCGAAATGACCGCCAGCTCGGACCTTGACCTGGTGTTCATCTATGACGTGCCGCCGGGCGTGGAAGCATCGGACGGGCCCAAGCCTTTGTCACCGACGCTCTACTTCGCGCGTCTGGCGCAGCGGTTCATTTCCGCCCTGACCACGCCGACGGCGGCGGGCACCTTGTTCGAAGTCGATATGCGTCTGCGGCCTACCGGCAACAAGGGCCCGGTGGCGGTGAGTTTGGAAAGTTTCGCCGTCTATCACGCCAGCGAAAGCTGGACCTGGGAGCATATGGCGCTGACCCGCGGGCGGCTGGTGGCGGGAACGCCCGGATTGCGGGCGCGGGTGGAAGCGGAAATCCGCCGCCGCCTGACCGAGCCGCGCGCCGCCACCGACATCATCACCGATGCGCGCGACATGCGCGAAAAGATGGCGCTGACCTTTCCCGGCGCCAACCCCTGGGACCTCAAGCATGCGCCGGGCGGGCTGGTGGATATCGAATTCATCGCCCAGACGTTGCAGCTGGTGCATGCTAGCGCGCGGCCGGCGGTGCTGGACACCAACACCATCGGCGCCCTGCTGATGCTGAAAGGCACCGGTGCGCTGGCGGCGCAGGATGCGGACACACTGATTGCCTCGGCGCGGCTGCAGCATGCCTTGACCCAGGTGTTGCGCATCGCGCTGGACGAGACGCCGAAAATCGAGGAGGCGACGCCGGGCCTGAAAGCCCTGCTGACCCGGGCGGCGGAAGTGGGAAGCTTTGCGGAAGCCCAGAAGCGGCTGGCCGAGTTGCAAGGCCAGACGCGCGAGATTTTTAATCGCTTGATGGCAAGCCGATAAGATTTTCCGGCGGGAAGGCCAGTGTGACGGCGCTGCCGGGCGGGGGATGGCCGCTGACCGCCACCGGCGCGGTGCGCCCGGCGATCTTCACGTGAAAATGGCTGCGTTCGCCCAGGAAGGTCTGGGTGATGATCTCGCCCGTCACGCCCTCTGACGCGACACGGACCTGTTCTGGGCGGATGGCCAGCAGAATAGTGTCGCCCGTCTTTATGCCGTTCGCGGCATTGGCGCGGGGCAAGGTGATATTGCCCAGCAGTCCGGCATTCACCGTAACCCCCTTCTCGCCTATGTCCTTCACACTGGCATGGAAGAAATTCATCTCGCCGATAAAGCTGGCGACCTCGCGGCAGTTGGGGCGCTGATAAAGTTCGCGCGGAGATGCGACCTGCAGGATGCGGCCGCCGCTCATCACCGCCACCCGGTCCGACAGCGACAGCGCCTCTTCCTGGTCATGGGTCACCAGCAGGAAGGTGATGCCCACCTTGCGCTGGATGGTTCTGAGTTCAATCTGCATGGCCTCGCGCAGCCGCTTATCCAATGCGCCCAGGGGTTCGTCCAGCAGCAGGACCTTGGGCTCGCGCACCAGGGCGCGGGCCAGCGCAACGCGCTGGCGCTGGCCGCCGGAGAGCTGATCGGCGGCGCGCCCACCCAAACCTTCCAGCCGCACCGTCGCCAGCATCGTCTCCACCCGGCGGCGCAGTTCCTCCCGGGGCAGGCGCAGCTGGCGCAAGCCATAGGCGATATTGTCGAACACATTCAGGTGCGGGAAAATCGCATAGGACTGGAACACCATGTTGGTGGGCCGCTGATGCGGCGGTACCGCATTCATCACCTCGCCGTCGATCGAGATGGTGCCGCTGTCGGGCGTCTCGAAACCGGCGATCATGCGCAGCAAGGTGGTCTTGCCACAGCCTGACGGCCCCAGCAGGGCGAAGAATGTGCCGCGCTCGACATCGAGGTCCACCGCATCCACCACCGTGTTGCCGCCGAACGCCTTGCTGACTTTGGACACCGACAGAAAACTCATGCACCCACCACCGGTTTTTTGACGCCCTGATTGCGCAGCTTTTCCGCGAAGATCACCAGCACCACCGAGACCGCCAGGATCAGGGTGCCCAGCGCCAGCACCATCGGCAGGCGCGCGGGAAAGCGCAGCTGGCTCCAGATATAGACCGGCAGGGTCGCTTCGGTGCCGGAGAGGAAATAGGCCACCAGGAATTCATCGAAGGACGTGATGAAGGTCAGCAGCAGGCTGGCGACGATGCCCGGGAGCATCAGGGGCAGGGTGACGCGCCAGAAGGTCATCCAGCCATCCTCGCCCAGATCGGCGCTGGCCTCTTCCAGGTTGCGGTCGAAGCCTTCAAAGCGCGCGATCAAAACGGTCAGGGAAAAGGGTACGCAGATCAGCAGATGCCCCAGCACCACGGAGGCCAGGGACAAGGGAAGGCCCAGGGTGCCCAGCAGCAACAGCAGCGAGATGCCCAGCACGATGTCGGGGATGAACAGCGGCAGGGAAATCACGCCCAGCGCCGCATTGGCGCCGCGCAGGCGATAGCGTGTCACCGCCCGTGCCGCTGTCAGCCCTAGCAGGGTGGAGATCAGGGCGGTGGCGATGCCGACCTTCAGGCTGTTGACCAGGGCGTGCTGCAGGGCGCTGTCGGCGAGGCCGGCATACCAGCGAGTGGTGAAGCCGGCCAAGGGAAAGGCGATGAAGGCGGAGTTGTTGAGGGAAAAAAGCGGCAGCACCAGCACCGGCACATAGAGGAATGCCAGATAGGCCAGGGCATAACCGAAGAGCAGCCGGCTGCTTTTCATCGGATGGCCTTCGCTGCAGCGCGCGCCGCCGCCACGAACAGGCCCGCGATCACCGCCACCATCACCATGCTGACCAGCGCCAGCGCCGCGCCCAAAGGCCAGTTGCCCACCTGGCTGAACTGTACCTCGATGATGTTGGCGATCATCGCGCCGGCCGGGCCGCCCACCAGTTCGGGGGTGACGAAATCGCCGGTGGTGGGCACAAAGATCAGGATGGCGGCGCCGATCACCCCGGGCATGGAGAGGGGCAGGGTGATGCGCGCGAAGCGGCGCAGCGCCCCGTCGCCCAGGTCGCTGGCGGCCTCCAGCAGCGAGCGGTCGATTTTCTCCAGGCTGACATAGATGGGCAGGATGGCGAAGGCGGCCCAGGCATGGGCTAGGGTCACCACCACCGAAAAGGGATTGTAGAGCAGGAAGCTCAAGGGCTCGCCGATCAGCCCCAGCCCCAACAGGCCGGAATTGATCACCCCGCCATAGCCCAGGATAATTTTCCAGGCGAAGACCCTGAGCAGGTAGGAGGTCCAGAAGGGGATGGTCAGCACGATCAGCCAGAGGAATTTGCGGCGGGCGTGAAAGGCGACGAAATAGGCCATGGGATAGGCCAGGGCGACGGTGAGCAGGGTCACCAGGCCGGCAATCGCCAGCGAGCGCGCGAACAGGATGCGGTAGCTGTCCCGCCCCAGAACCTCGCCATACTGGGCCAGGGTCCAGCCGGCCTCGAAGCCGGTCCCGGTCTGGGTTTTGAGGCTGGTCAGCAGCAGCAGGGCCATGGGAGCGGCCAGGGCCAGCCCCACCACGCCCAAGGTGGGAGAGAGCAGCGCATAGCCTTGCCGCAAGTTCCGCCCGCTATCCGCCACATCCGCCCCCTTCTCCCCCATGATTGCCGAAATTGGGGGGCCGGGCGCAACCCAAAGCCCGGAGATTGTTAAGAGATTGCTGGGGGACCAAGGCCCGAATCCCCGCTTGAATAGGTGGGGACGATCAGCCATAACCCGCCGTCTTGGAGTGCGGGCGTAGCTCAGGGGTAGAGCATAACCTTGCCAAGGTTAGGGTCGACGGTTCGAATCCGTTCGCCCGCTCCAAGTCTCGAAGTAGAATCAATGGCTTAGCGTGAATGGCTTTATTTAAATTCCCCAAAAAGGTAATATACGGATCGTAAACGGATTTTCCCGTTTAGGGGGCGTGTATGCCAATAGATCTAGTGGGTAGGGCTTCCGCCCAAAAACGGTCATCCGCCAAGGT
>CANKIV010000102.1 GCA_947482125.1 Alphaproteobacteria bacterium | reverse complement strand
GCGATGATGTCGGCGCGCGGCACCATCACATCCTGCACCTTGAGTTCGCCAAAGCGCAGCAGGTTGCCCAGCATCACCCGTTCCTGGGCCGACAAGGCGGCGGACTCGCGCTCGCTTTCCTCGATCACTTCTTCCAGGCTTTCGCGCATGGCGGCGGACTCGGCATTCTGGCCGGTCAGGACATGGAAGATGCGCTTGAGCAATGAGGGATGTTCGCTCATGACGCTGCTGCGTAGGGATCGGCGATGCCGAGCCGCTTGAGAATCTTCACTTCCAGCGGTTCCATCACCTTGGCGTCCCCGGCACGCTCATGATCATACCCGGCCAGGTGCAGAACGCCATGCACCACCAGATGGCTGGCATGATCGGCAAAGGCCTTGCCCGCCGCCCTGGCTTCTTTCTTGGTCACGCCATAGGCAATGGCGATATCGCCCCGGTAAGCGCCATTGGACGGAAAAGACAGGACGTTGGTCGGCTTGTCCTTGCGGCGGAAGTCGCGGTTGAGAGCCCGCAGCTTGCGGTCGTTCGCCAAGAGGATGGTGAAGCCGCCTTTCAGCTTGGCCGAGCGGCGCGCCGCGTCCGCCGCCCGCGTCAGGCTGGCCTGAAGCCCCCGATGTGAACGCCAGGCACGGTCTTCGACCACCAGCGTGATCCCGCTCATGATTTGCCGCCGCGATTATAGGCATCAACGATGCGGGCGACGAGGGGATGGCGCACCACGTCTTTTTCGCTGAACCGCGTCACGCCGACCCCTTCCACCCCTTGCAGGAAGGACAAGGCCTCGTTCAGGCCCAGCGCCGCCCCACCGGGCAGGTCGCTTTGCGAGATATCGCCCGTCACCACCATGTGGCTGTCTTCGCCCAGCCGCGTCAGCGCCATTTTCATCTGCGCCGGCGTGGTGTTCTGCGCTTCATCCAGGATGATAAAGGCGCGGCTGAGGGTGCGGCCGCGCATGAAGGCCAGCGGCGCCACTTCGATGATGCCCTGCTCCATCAGCCGTCCGGCGGCCTCGCCCAGCACGTCGAACAGCGCGTCATAGAGCGGACGCAAATAAAGGTCGATTTTTTCCTTCAGGTCGCCCGGCAGGAATCCCAGCCGCTCGCCCGCCTCCAGGGCGGGACGCGACAGGATGATCCGCTCCACCCGCTTGTCATGCAGCATATGGGCGGCGAAGGCAGCGGCGAGATAGGTCTTGCCGGTGCCGGCAGGACCTATGCCGAACACCAGCGGGTGCTGGCGCATCATCTCCAGATAGGCCGCCTGCACCGGCGAGCGCGGCCGGACGGCGCGCGATGCCGCGGTCTTGATGGCGCCGGGCGCATGGCTGCGGGCCTCGTCGGTGAAGCGGATTTCCGCGTCCACTTCCGCGAGCGTCACGCTTTCGCCCGCCACCAGACGCAGATACAGCGCCCGCAGGATGGCGCCGGCGCGTTCGCGGTCCTTGCCTTCCACCGCCACCAGATTGCCGCGCATGTCGATGCCGACATTCAGCTTCTGCTCCAGCCGCGCAAAATGCTTGCCATGCGGGCCGGAAAGGCCACGCAGCAGCTTGTTGTCCGGAAATTCCAGGGTAGTGACCGGCGTCTTCCTGGCGCTCAAGCCAACACTCCGTGCAGGCTGTTGGCCGTGCGCCGTTCGATCCGGACATCGGCGACCTGGCTGATATGGGCCGCATCGGTTTTCACATGCACCGGCTGCAGATAGGGCGTGCGGCCCATGATCTGGCCGGTTTCGCGCGCCGTCTTCTCGAACAGCACCGGCAGCACCTTGCCCACTTGCGAATCGTCGAACGCATATTGCTGCGACAGCAGCAGCTTCTGCAGCGCGTCCAGCCGCGCCGCCTTCACGTCTTCGGGAATCTGCTTGCGCATGGTCGAGGCAGGCGTGCCCGGCCGCTTGGAATATTTGAACGAGAAGGCGGTGGCATAGCCAATGTCGCGCACAAGGCCCAGCGTCGCCTCGAAATCGGCATCGCTTTCGCCGGGAAATCCGACGATGAAGTCCGAGGTGAGCGCGATGTCGGAGCGGGCGGCGCGGATGCGTTCCACCAGGCGGCGATAGTCGTCTGCCTTGTGCTGGCGGTTCATCGCCTCCAGCACCGCGTCGCTGCCGGACTGCACCGGCAGATGCAGGTAGGGCATCAGCTTGGGATTGCCGCCATGGGCCGCGATCAGGTCATCGCCCATGTCGCGGGGATGGCTGGTGGTGTAGCGGATGCGCTTGATCCCCTCGATTTCGCCAATCGCCTCGCACAATTTCGCCAGGCCCCAGCCATCACAGTCATAGGCATTGACGTTCTGGCCCAGCAGCACGATCTCGCGCGCGCCTTTTTCCGCCAGTTGCCGCGCCTCGGTGACAATGGCCTGGGGCGGGCGGGAATGTTCCGAGCCGCGGGTGTACGGCACCACGCAGAAGGTACAGAACTTGTCGCAACCTTCCTGCACGGTGAGGAAGGCGCTGATGCCGCTGGATTGCGGGGCGTTGAGGGAATCAAATTTCTCCAGCGCCGGAAAGTCGGTTTCCAGCACATGGCCCTGGCTGCGCGCCGCGCGGGCGATCATCTCCGGCAGGCGATGATAGGATTGCGGCCCCACCACCAGGTCGACTTGCGGCGCGCGCGCCACGATCTCCTGCCCTTCCGCCTGGGCGACACAGCCGGCCACCGCCAGCAGCATCTGCCCACCGTCTTTCGCCTTGGCGGCCTTCATCTGCTTGAGACGGCCCAGTTCGGAATAGACTTTCTCGGCCGCCCGTTCGCGGATGTGACAGGTGTTGAGGATCACCATGTCGGCGCCCTCGGGCACATCTGTTGCGGCATAGCCCAGCGGCGCCAGCAGATCCGCCATCTTGGCGGAATCATAGGCGTTCATCTGGCAGCCATAGGTTTTGACGAAAAGCTTCTTCATCCGGGGCGGGTTATCGGGTCCAAGGGGCTGGATTTCAAGTTAATGCCGCCCGGCATTGGCGGCGGCCTGACCGATCCGCACGACTTCCTCGGCCCGGCGGGCCAGTTCCTTGCGGTCCATCATGTCCAGGCTGAAAGGCTCGTGGAACTGCACCACCACATCCAGCGGTCCGGCCAGCAGCGCCTCCCACAGATGCGGCACCATTTCCATGTCGCCATACCAGGCGAAAAAGGGCCGGTTCTCCCGCCCCATGGGCAGGCCATGCACCCCGGTAAAGGCCGCCGACACCGGCTGCACCTGCACATGGCGGCCATTGGCCAGCGTTGCTTCAGCCGCGCCCAGGAGCGCGCTCTTGAACGGCAGCACGGTGTTGCCGGTATGGCTGGTGCCTTCGGGAAACAGCACCAGCGCGTCGCCTTCCAGCAGGCGGCCCTTGATGGCGTCGCGGGTCTGGCCGGTGGCGGTGCGCCGCGCGCGGTCAACAAAGACAGTGCGCTGCAGCCGCGCCAGGGTGCCGAAGAACGGCCAGCGCGCCACTTCGGACTTGGCGACGAACGAAATCGGCGCAACCGCCGAGAAAATAATGATATCGGCCCAGCTGGTGTGATTGGCGACCAGCAGCACGCCTTCGCCGCGAACCTGTTTGCCCACCACGGTGATATGAATGCCGAACAAGGCGGCGACGATGCGATGATAGAAATGCGGAAAGGTGCGGGCGGCGGGGAGGCGCAGCTTCAGGAACAGCCACTGCACCGGCATCAGAAGAATGGTGAGGGCAAAGAAGACCGCCGTGATGCCGGCAGCGCGCAGCCGCGGTATCACTGCCCTGAAGATTGCGGCGGCTTGCGGTTCTTGGGCACGCCGTAAAGTTCCAGCCGGTGGTCGATCAGTTCGAAACCCAGCTCTTCGGCGACGCGGCGCTGCAGCTTCTCGATATCCTCGTTGCGGAATTCGATCACGCTGCCGGTCGCCACATCGATCAGATGATCGTGATGGGATTCCGGCACTTCCTCATAGCGCGAACGGCCGTCACGGAAATCGTGGCGCTCCAGGATGCCGGCATCCTCGAACAGCTTGACGGTGCGGTAGACGGTGGCGATGGAGATATGCGGATCGATGGACGAGGCGCGGCGATAGAGTTCTTCGGCATCGGGATGGTCGGCGGCGTCCGACAGTACCCGCGCGATCACCCGGCGCTGGTCGGTCATGCGGAGACCCTTGTCGACACAGAGTTTTTCGATGCGCGTCACGAGTGTTCCCGATTGCGGAATGGAAAAAGCAGGTTAGGCGAATTTGGCAGGCAGCGAAAGCCTGAGGACCAGCGCATCCCGGCCATTGTAATAGGCTTTTCGCATCCCGACCTTGGCAAAGCCCAGCCCGGCATAGAGTGCGAGGGCGGACGGGTTATCGACGCCCACTTCCAGAAACATGCTGGTCGCCCCCATCTCGCCCGCCTTGGTGATAACCGCTTGCAACAAGGCGCGGCCCAACCCCCGGCCCCGCGCCGCGGGCGCCACCGCCAGGGTGAGGATCTCCGCTTCCTCGCCCGCGACCCGCGCCAGCACAAAACCATCATCATGGGCATAGGCAAGGGTGCCGGGCGTAACCAGCAAGGCGCTGATCGCGGCGGCATTCCAGGGATCGGGAAAACAGGTGGCATGCAGCGCCGCCAGCACAAAGGTGCCGGCGCGAGGATCGAAGGGCACGACGTCAAACAAGAGCTTTTCCACCGGGTAACTTCGCATCAGGGGCGCGCAGGTAAAGCGGTCCGGGGGCCGTATCCGGCACCGGCAAGGACTTGGCCAGCCGCGCCGCCCACAGGGCGTCGGGCTGGCGGATGCCGGACAACGTGAAATCCGCGCCCAGCAAATCTTTGGCGCTCTGCCCGCCCGTTCCCGCCAGCGCGCACGGCCCGAAGGCGCGAATGCGTTCGACCGCCGCGCCGAACCCCATCACACAGGGCTGCAGCACGACGTCCCCGCCATCGCGCAGCAGCAGATAGGCTTCCTCGCGCCGGGCATCATGAATGACGGCTGCCTTTGCAAGGCCGGTTTCATCCATTGCCGCCAGGGCCATGATGTCCAGGGTGGTGACGCCGGTGAGCGGCAGCTTCAGCGCCAGCCGCAGCCCCCGCATGAAGGCCAGCCCGACCCGCTGGCCGGTGAAGGTGCCCGGACCGGTGGTGACGGCGAGATGCGTGAGCGACGAGAATTCTGCAGCGCCCATTGCCTCCTGCACCATCGGCGCCAGGCGTTCGGCATGGCCACGATCCATGGCTTCGAAAGTGTGCGCGAGGATTCTATCGCCATCCAGCAGCGCCACCGAGCAGCCGCCGAGGGCAGTATCAACAGCCAGGAGTTTCACTAGAGGATCTTGCAGGCTTCGTCGAAGCCAAGGCGGGCGGCGCGGGGCCGAACGCTGCCCTCCACGCCATAGCCCAGATTGCAGAGGAAATAGGACTTGATGGCGGTGCCGGCGAAGAACTCCGCATCCACGCCGGCCCGGTCGAAGCCCGACATCGGGCCGCAATCCAGCCCCAGCGCGCGCGCGGCAACGATGAAATAGCCGCCTTGCAAACCGGCGCTGCGCATCGCCATGAAGCGTGCTTTGTCGGGATCTTTCGCCAGCGTTTCCGGCAGCGAGGTGGCGCGCGGCGCCAGCTTGGGCAAAGTGCCGGCGAAATCCAGGTCATACGCCACGATGGCGGTGGCGGGCGCGCTCATGGTCTGCGCCCGGTTGCCTTCATCCAGCAACGGCTCCAGCCGCGCCTTGGACTCTTTCGACACCACAAAGTGAAAACGCGCCGGAGTGATGTTGGATTCTGTCGGCCCCCAGCGCATCAGGTCGTACACCGCCATCAGCAGCGCGTGGGACACCGGTTTGTCCTGCCATTGGCGAAGCGTGCGGGCGTCACGAAAAATCGTGTCCAGCGCCGCATCGGCAATCGCGTGATCGGCTTGTGCGAGATAGGGCTCGGCGTTGCTCATGGCAGACGCTATCACACCGCTTCGACCGCGGTCACTTCCGGCACATAGTGGCGCAGCATATTCTCGATGCCGTTCTTCAGGGTCATGCTGGAGGACGGGCATCCCGCGCAGCTGCCCTGCAGGTGCAGCGAAACCACGCCGCTGGCGCCGTCAAAGCCCTTGAAGATGATGTCGCCGCCATCCTGGGCCACGGCGGGACGTACCCGGGTCTCGATCAATTCCTTGATCTGCACCACGATTTCGGAATCCTCGTCGCTGTAGCTTTCCTCGGCCTCGTCGGCGCCGCCATCCAGCAGCGGCAGGCCTTGCGTGAAATGCTCCATCACCGCGCCCAGGATGGCGGGCTTGAGATGCTTCCAGTCGCCTTCGCGCTTGGTCACCGAAATGAAGTCCGAGCCGAAAAAGACGCGGCTGACCTCGGGGATGGAAAACAGCGCCTTGGCCAGGGGCGAGCGGCCCGAGGAGGAGGCATCGGGGAAATCGGCCACCCCGCCTTCGCCCATTACCTCCCGGCCGGGGAGGAATTTCAGGGTGGCGGGATTGGGGGTGGATTCGGTCTGGATGAACATGACGGCGCTCTGCTGGGTGCTTTCGATAAATGAACCTAGGCGGCGGCAGCATCAAGGCTTGCAGCATATATACTTTTACCCGGATGATATTGACTTTGTATTTTTATCCGGGTAATTACTTGGAATGAGCTATATCGCATTTTCCGGTTTCGACCACGTCGCCTCCGGACCCCTGCCCGAAGTCTATCAATCCAGCCTCAGGACCGAGAATACCCTGATTTTTGACCGGGATACCGGACGGGTGGTGGACATCGATCCCCGCTTCCCCCCTTCCGCCGATGAGGGACCCAAGCCGGGCCGCCCCAAGCTGGGGGTGGTGCCCCGGGAAGTCACCCTGCTCCCCCGGCACTGGGATTGGCTGGCGACCCAGCCGGGCGGCGCGTCGGTTGCCCTGCGCAAGCTGGTGGAAGAAGCCAGCCGCAATCCGAAGGCCCAGCTGCGCCAGCGCCGCGATGCCGCTTACCGCTTCGCCACCGCCTTGGTCGGCAATGCGCCGGGCTATGAGGAAGCCATCCGGGCGCTCTATGCCGGGCATAAGGATGAATTCGCCGCCCATATCGAGGCCTGGCCGGCGGATGTGCGTGCTGAATTGGAAAAAATGACGGAAGCGGCCTTCTGAAGATTAAAAATCAGAAGCAATGCCCTTCTTTTCCCAGTCGCCATAACGCGTGGGTTCCGGGCCCTTGGGTCCGCCCAATTCCGGCGGCAATTCCTTTTTAGCCTCGGTGGCGCGGCGCGCCTCGGCTTCGGCATTGGCGCGCGCGGCCGCCTCGGCAATCCGGGCGGCAACCTGGTCGGGAGATGCTTGATTGGGCATCCGGCGAGATTACATGACTAGCGTAAGGAGAACAAAGAAATGAATACCCTTCGCACCGGCATGCTGCTGGCCCTGATGACCGGGCTGTTCGTGGCCGTGGGCGCCATGATCGGCGGCAGCTCGGGCGTGATGATCGCCTTCGCCATGGCGCTGGCGATGAACCTGTTCGCCTATTGGAATTCCGACAAGGTCCTGCTGCGCATGTATGGCGCGCGCCAGGTCGATGCCGCCAGCGAACCCGAACTGTTCGCCATGGTGGAACGACTGGCGGCCAATGCGCAGCTCCCTATGCCCAAAGTCTATGTCATGGAAAATCCGCAGCCCAACGCGTTCGCGACGGGCCGCAATCCGGAACATGCCGCCGTGGCCTTCACCACCGGTATCCTGGAACAGCTTTCGCCGGAAGAGCTGGCGGGCGTGGCAGCGCATGAGCTGGCGCATATCAAGCATCGCGACACCCTGACCATGACCATCACCGCGGTGATCGCGGGCGCCATCTCCATGCTGGCCAACATGGCGATGTTCATGGGTCACGGCGACCGCCGGGGCCAGCCGGGCGGCATCGCGCTGACCCTGGTTGTATCCATGCTGGCGCCCATTGCCGCCATGCTGGTGCAGGCCGCGATTTCGCGCGGCCGCGAATTCGAAGCCGATCGCGCCGGCGCGGAAATTTCGGGGCGCCCGATGTGGCTGGCCAGCGCCCTGGGCCGGATGGAGCGCAGCGTGCGCGGCGGCGTGCCCAATTACGAAGCCGACGCCAACCCGGCCACGGCGCATCTGTTCATCATCAACCCGCTGCATGGCGGCGTGTCGGGCCTGTTCTCGACCCACCCTTCCACCGAAGACCGCATCGCGCGGCTTACGGCGATGGCGGGTCCGACTGCGCCGGTAACGGCGCAGCGCGGGCCGTGGATCGGCGG